>HF987855.1:8753-15390 GCA_000431135.1 Clostridium sp. CAG:590 | reverse complement strand
CCTGTAATCTCAATCCTGCACAATCTACCAAACCAATTACTGGTGCACCCATCTTAAGTGCCATATCGTAGATCTTTGCGATCTTAGCAGCATGCATCTCACCAATAGAACCACCTAATACAGTAGCATCCTGGCTGTAAACATACACTAATCTTCCGTCAATTGTACCGTAACCTGTTACGACACCATCTGCCGGTGTTTCATGATCCTGTGTGTTAAAGTCGGTATTTCTAGCAGTTACGTAAGCACCAACTTCAACGAAACTTGAGTCATCAAGTAATGCATGAATACGATCACTTGCTGACAACGTAAGTTTATTGCTCATTTTTAGCCCTCCGTTTAAATTTATTATCAGGCTTACAAAAAGGTAAGCCAAATTTTAGCCAATTGTATTGTATAACTTTTATACCGTAATTTCAAGAAAAACTTCTATTTATTATTCTCTGCCAGAACTTCCTTGTTATGGATCAGATAATCCAGCAAGGATATAATTGTCAGAATCAATGCAATGTAGATTAAAATGTTCTCAAACAGGGTAATTCCTGCTGCTGCATTTGGAAAAATACTGCCAAAGTCTGCCAGCAGAATACATAACATCACCATCTGCTCTGCTGTCTTAATCTTACCCCAGATTCCTGCTGCGATGACAATGCCGTTATCGGCTGCAACCAGACGGAATCCACTGATGATAAATTCTCTTGCAATAATAACAATAACGATCCAACATGGAATTCTGCCAAGCTCTACAAATGCGATCATTGCAGAAGACACTAACAGCTTATCTGCCAGCGGATCCATGAACTTACCAAAATTCGTAACCAGATTATATTTTCTCGCAATCTTTCCATCCAGCATATCTGTCAAAGAAGCAATTGCAAAGATCACAAGTGCGATCCAGTTGCCATATGGTACCGCATCCCATAACATCGCTACAAGGAAAAACGGAATTAAAATTGTTCTCAAAATCGTTAATTTGTTTGGTAAATTCATACTCTCTCTCCTATCAAATCATATTCATTAAAATCCGTTATCTTCACATCAATGAAATCTCCGGATAATAATTCTTCCTCAGACGCAACAAAAACGCATCCATCAATCCCCGGTGCATCCATGTAAGACCGGCACATATACATCTGATCCTTGTATATATATCCATCTACAATCACCCGCATCTGCTTACCAACCAATGCACTATTCAGATCATAGGATATCTCCTGCTGTAACGCCATAATCTCATCCCGCCATGTCTCTTTCGTCTCTTCCGGTACCTGATCTTCAAATACTGCCGCCGGGGTTCCTTCCTCCGGAGAATAAGTAAATACTCCCAGCCTGTTAAATTCCACCTCATCAATAAATGCAAGCAGTGCTTCATGATCATCCTGTGTCTCTCCCGGAAATCCTGCAATCAGTGACGTTCGAAGTACAATGTCCGGTATCTCCTTGCGGATTATTTGAATCGTATTCTGAATCTCTTCTTTAGTTGTTCTTCTTCCCATCCGTTTCAAAATGCTGTCTTCGCAATGCTGCAAAGGCATATCAATGTAATGACATACCTTTGCATTATCCCGGATCTCATAGATCAATTCCGGTGTAATCTCTTCCGGATAACAATAAAGCAGACGGATCCATTGCAGATCCTCTATCTTAGAAAGTTCATGCAATAATTCCGGCAGCATCTTCTTACCATAGATATCCATGCCATATACTGTTGTCTCCTGTGCCACCAGGCAAAGCTCGGTAATCCCATTCTCTACCAGATACTTCGCCTGTCCGATCAGATCCGCCATCGGAACGCTCCGGTAATTACCACGGACTTTCGGAATAATACAATATGTGCAGTGTTTGTCACAACCTTCTGCAATCTTAAGATATCCCATATACGTTCCTGATGTAATCACACGTTTTGTGTGACTTGGAGGAAGATAATTGATATCCTCAAAATGCGTATATCCCTTTCCTTTCAGTGTCTCTTCCACCGCTTCTACAATCGATTCTGTTGCCGTTGTTCCGACAATCGCATCCACCTCCGGAAGCTCTGCCTGGATCTCATCCTTGTAACGCTGTGCCAGACAGCCTGTCACGATCAAAGCTTTTAATTTACCTGTTTCTTTTAATTTGCCCATCTCAATGATGTTCTCAATACTCTCTTCCTTGGCGTCTCCAATAAAGCAGCAGGTATTGATCACAACAACATCTGCTTCTTTCTCCTCGTTGGTAATCGCATATCCCTTATCTTCCAAAAGTCCCAACATTACTTCACTGTCAACCAGATTCTTATCACAGCCAAGGGATACAAATAATATCTGAATCATATATTTCCCCTATTTTCCAAACATAGTTGCTGCTTCTACGCAGTTATGCATCAGCATAGCAATTGTCATCGGACCAACTCCTCCGGGAACTGGTGTGATCTTAGATGCAACCGGCTCCACACTGTCAAAGTCCACATCACCACACAGCTTGTTATTCTCATTCCGATGAATTCCTACATCAATGACTACTGCACCCTCTTTGACATAGGATGCATCGATCATCTTTGGTCTGCCAATTGCAACCACTAAGATATCTGCACGTTTACACACCTCTTTAAGATTCTTCGTACGGGAATGTGTAATAGTTACCGTTCCATTCTCTCTTAACAAAAGTAATGCCATCGGCTTACCGACAATATTACTTCTTCCAATTACAACACATTCTTTTCCTTCAATCTCTACACCGCTTCTCTTTAATAACTGAATAATTCCAGCCGGTGTACAGGATACAAAGCCCGGCTGACCAATTGTCAAAGCACCTACGCTTTGTGGATGGAATCCATCCACATCCTTCTTTGGAGAAATGGCTTTAATAATAGTATCTTCATCAATATGTTTGGGAACCGGGAGCTGTACTAAGATTCCATGAATCTTATCATCCTGATTCAGCTTCTCAATCAATGTAAGCAGTTCCTCCTGTGTTGTCTCCTCCGGAAGCTCATAGCTTTCCGAACGGATTCCGATATACTCACAGGCTTTCTTCTTGTTGCCGACATACACAGAGGAAGCAGGGTCATTACCTACCTGAATGACTGCCATTCCGATCTCTTTACCCTGTTTTTTCAGTGTTGCTACCTGTTCCTTTAATTCATCCTTGATCTGTTTGCTGATTACCTTACCATCAATTAATTCTGCCATACTTGTGTCCTCCTTATCATCAGAACTTCATTCATGAATCAAATACTTCTATCAAAAATTAGAACAAACCAACGATCTTATCATCTACTACATCAATATTCTCAGCAGCAGGAACTTTAGGAAGTCCCGGCATCGTCATGATGGAACCGGTAATCGCAACGACAAATCCCGCACCTGCATTCACATAAACATCCCTTACATTAATATCAAATCCGGTTGGTCTTCCAAGCTTTGTCTGATCATCTGACAACGAGTACTGTGTCTTCGCCATGCATACAGGAAGTTTGCCATATCCAAGTTCTGTGATCTTCGCCAACTGTTTCTTAGCTGCTGCTGTATAATTCACACCATCTGCGCCGTAGATCTTGGTAGCAATCGTATGAATCTTATCCTCTAAGGACATATCATCTTCATAAAGCATCTTAAAATCTGCTTTCTTATTCTCTAAAATATCAACAACTTTCTCAGCTAAAGCAAGTCCGCCTTCGCCACCCTTCTCCCAAACCTGGGCAAGTGCAAAGTCACACCCCTTATTTTCTACAAATTCTTTAACATAAGCAAGCTCCGCCTCAGAATCTGTAATAAACTGATTCAATGTTACAACGATTGGAACACCAAACTGTTGTAAGTTTTCGATATGCTTCTCCAAGTTCACAATACCCTTCTTAAGCGCCTCTACATTCTCATTGCTAAGATCTGTCTTAGCAACTCCACCATTGTATTTTAAAGCACGGATCGTAGCTACTAATACGATTGCATCCGGAGAAATACCAGCTTTCCGGCATTTGATGTCTAAGAACTTTTCTGCACCAAGATCAGCTCCGAATCCAGCCTCTGTTACAACAATATCAGAAAGCTTTAATGCAAGTTTTGTTGCGCGGACAGAGTTACAACCATGCGCAATATTGGCAAAAGGTCCGCCATGTACAAATGCAGGTGTATGCTCTAAGGTCTGGATCATGTTAGGCTTCAACGCATCTTTCAATAATGCAGCCATTGCACCGACTGCTTTCAGATCAGCCGCAGTCACAGGCTTACCATCTACGGTATACGCAACAACAATCTTGGATAACTTATCTTTCAGATCTTCCATATCATTCGCCAGACAGAGAATTGCCATGATCTCAGACGCAACGGATATTACAAAATGATCCTCTCTCACATAACCATCCATCTTACTTCCCAGACCAACTACAATATTACGAAGTACACGGTCATTCATATCCATACAACGTTTCCAAACGATCTGTCTTGTATCAATATTCAATGCATTGCCCTGCTGGATATGATTATCCAACATAGCTGCTAACAGGTTATTAGCAGATGTAATTGCATGAAAATCACCGGTAAAATGCAGATTCAGATCTTCCATCGGAACAACCTGTGAATATCCACCACCTGCTGCACCTCCTTTAATACCAAAACACGGTCCAAGGGATGGCTCACGAAGAGCGATGGATGCTTTCTTACCCATTCTGCCAAGTGCCTGTCCAAGACCAACCGTAACGGTTGTCTTACCTTCTCCTGCCGGAGTTGGATTGATTGCAGTTACCAGTACCAATTTTCCATCCGGGTTGTTCTCAATCCGATGAATCAATTCGTCCGAAAGCTTTGCCTTATACTTTCCATAGAGATCTAATTCTTCTTCCGCAATATCTAACTTTGCTGCCACCTCTTTCACATGAACCATTTGTGCTTCCTGTGCGATTTCAATATCTGTTTTCATATGTGCATATCCTCCTGCAATGTTATTCTTTTCTGTTCGTCACATTGTAACGATATATCTGATTCCCGTCAACTAAGAAAGACAAATTATTTCACAAATTACCTATATCCCCCTAAAGCTTAACGAAAATAAGCCTCTGCTTAATATATGAAACTGTCTCTGTCCCATGCCTCTTCTAAAAATATTCATCAATATACTGTTCAAATTGTTCTTCACTCATCAAAACCTGACGTGGTTTTGTTCCCTCCTCCGGGCCAACCACTCCTGCTTCAAACAACTGATCCATAATTCTCGCAGCTCTGTTAAATCCAATCTTAAACATTCTCTGCAACATGCCGATGGACGCTTTATTCTTATCGATAATAAACTTACCAGCCTGAACAAAATATTCGTCCCGGTCATCATCGGATGCACCATTGCCAATTGCTGTTGTCGAAGAACCTGCTGATGAAGTAATCTGTGTTGTCACTTCTTCGTTATAGGTCGTTTCCCCATTTTGTGCCTTCAGGTATTCAACAACATTCATGACCTCATCATCTGAAATATAGGCACCCTGAACACGCAATGGTTTCGGATACATCGTCGGATAAAACAGCATATCACCATTTCCTAATAATTTCTCCGCTCCTACACTGTCAATGATCGTTCTGGAATCCACACCCGAAGATACCGAAAGTGCAATTCTGGATGGCACATTTGCCTTGATCAGGCCTGTTACTACATCGACAGACGGACGCTGCGTTGCAATTACCAGATGAATTCCGGCAGCTCTTGCCAATTGTGCAAGACGTACAATCGCTTCCTCTACCTCTGCTTTTGCTACCATCATCAGATCTGCCAACTCATCTACAATAATTACAATCTGCGGCATTTTCTCCAATGCATCCTCATCCACTTTTCCGGACTCCTGTACTTCGCGTACTTTCTCATTATATCCCTGGATGTTACGGACATTGCACTCCGAGAACATCTGATAACGTTTTGTCATTTCTGCCACTGCCCAGTTAAGAGCTCCTGCCGCTTTCTTCGGATCTGTTACAACCGGCGTCAATAAATGAGGAATACCATTATAGACCTTTAATTCTACCTGTTTCGGATCTACTAAGATCAGCTTTACTTCATCCGGTCTTGCCTTATATAAAATACTCATGATTAACGTATTGGTACAGACAGATTTTCCTGACCCGGTAGCACCTGCAATCAATAAATGCGGCATCTTTGCAATGTCTTCTACAACGACATTTCCTTCTATATCTTTGCCGACCGCAAATGCAATCTTTGAAGGATGCTTAATGAATTTCTCTGTATCGATCAATTCCCGGAAACCAACACCGCTTCTTTTTGTGTTTGGTATCTCAATTCCAACCGCCGATTTTCCCGGAATCGGTGCCTCAATCCGGATACTCTGTGCTGCAAGATTCATCATAATATCATCTGCAAGTCCGGTAATCTTACTTACCTTAACACCCTGTTCCGGCACCATCTCATATCGGGTAACAGAAGGTCCGCAGCTATAATTAGTCATTGTAACATTTACACCGAAGCTTTTTAATACTTCCTGCAATTTGATGGCGTTGTGACGTATCAGATCTTCCTTTTCTGCAGTCTGTGTCTTACCTTTCTTCAGCAATTCCAACGGTGGAAACTGATAGGTATGGTCGCTGTTTCCGATTTCTTTTGCCGATACATTCTCCACCGTAGCTGCCGTCTTGTTCTCCATATGTAAAGCAGACTTCTTCTT
>HF987855.1:528-8640 GCA_000431135.1 Clostridium sp. CAG:590 | reverse complement strand
TCTTCCTTCTTGGTTTGTCTGGCTTCTCTTCTTTCTCTGCCACTGGCATATGCTCTCCCGGAAGATCTAAATCATATGTCATTGTAATCTCATGAACTTCCTCATTTAACGGCAGTTTCGTTTCTTTCTTAGCAGGAAGAATTCCTTTGTCTGCATCTGATGGCAGCACCGATATTGAATCTAATACGGATGTTTTCTTCCTCTGTGCAAATACCGGATCCTTTTCATCCGGGTAATCCTCTTTCACAATATGCTCATAGCCGGAAGTCCGTTTTTTCTTTCCTGCCGGAATTATCTCCTCATCCTGCTCCTCATATTCCCTGCCATCGGCTCTCACATCGGAAATTGTTTCGATCACGCCCCGGAACATATCGATGACAGAGACTTCCGCAAACAGGACAATACAGATGATAATGGCAGCAACAATAATAATATAGGTGCCAATCTGTCCAACCGCAGCCTGTAACAGATATGCAAGAGAACCACAAACAATCCCTCCGCCCAGTTTATCCTGAAAGCCTTCCATAAAAAGTTTCGTAAAATCATATTTATCTATTCCTGCTGCCAATTGTCCGATCATTCCAATGCATAACAACACAAAAGAACCAAAGACCACTTTATTCACTGCTCGTCTTTTATATTCATTGATATGTAAGAAAAATGCCGCAAACATTACTGCAACCGGCAATACATATTCAATAATACCGAACAATCCAAAAAAGAAATTACTAACATAACTTACTGCCCCGCACAGTCCGAAATTACCAAGTTCTATGATCAGCATTACGGCTCCGATCACCCAGATTGCAATCTCCAAAGCATAGGAACTTTCCTCTTCCTGTACATTTCTTTTAACCGTTTGTGTCTTTGCAGAATTTCTTTTCTTTGTTTCCTTATTCGAATTCGTTGATTTGCTTTTCTTCTCAGCCAAGCATCCAACCTCCCTCTTCAAACTTATATGCCTCTATGTGCACGACAAAAACAACAAATTGTAGTCAAGCGCATAAAACACCACAATATTTATATATTACTATTTTTTCTTATATTTATCAAGTCATATAAATAAGAAAACGCTTCCTTTATCCCTCCCACTTCATTTATTAATCCCAGTTTTACCGCTTCTTCTCCAACCAATACACTCCCTACATCTTTTGCTAATTCTGTTGTATTAAACATAATCTGTTTCAGATCCGCTTCGCTGATATCAGAATGGTTACAGGTAAAGGATATGATCCGGTCCTGCATCCGGTCAATATACTCATAATTATGCTTCACTCCCAGTACCGGTCCGTTCATCCGGATCGGATGTACTACCATGGTTGCGGTTGGAACAATGAAAGAATGGTTTCCTGACACACTCAACGGAACCCCGATCGAATGTCCCCCACCTAATAGCAACGTAACAACCGGCACCGATAAAGATGCGATCATTTCCGCTATCGCCAGTCCTGCTTCTACATCGCCGCCAACGGTATTTAATAGTACAAGTAATCCGTCTATTGAATCGTCTTCTTCGACTCTTGCAAGTTCCGGCAATACGTGCTCATATTTCGTTGTTTTCACAAGTGGTCCAAGTGCCTGATGACCTTCAATCTCACCAATAATATTTAACAGATAAATGCGGTATCCATATGCATTTTCCTTCAGATCCAACTGTCCCATTTCCTTAATCTGTTCGGTTCTTTCCTTCTCAATCTGCCTGTCACACAATCTCTGTTCGCATGGTTTTTCGTATTCCACACCATGACCATATATATTCTTTCCCATATCGACCTCCACACAACGCTCCCTCATATATCATTTCCCGTCATGTACACTTTCATTCACAGCAAAATCAAGAATAGATAATCCCTTACTCGAAACAACTCCGTTGTCTCTCATCCCGTTATCTACACAAAAAGGAGCAGCCAAAGCTACTCCTTCGTGTAAATAAAATTATTAATATCTGCTGTAATATATATCAGATACATTATTGACTCAACTTACAAAAATCACAGAATCTTACATATATACGATGATCTGGTTCTCATCCTGTAACAGATCTGCCGATATATAATCGCCATCGATTGTCTGTCCATTCAATACGATTTTCTCTACTCCGGATTCCTTTCCGTTCGGATTCTGAACCTGAATGTGTAATTTCCTGCCCCTGAAATCTTTTTCCATTGAAAATTCCTTCCAGTCAGAAGAAACAGACGGACTGATCTTCAAACCATCAAAGTCCGGACGCAAACCAAGAATTCCTTCTACACATCCAACCATAACGGTAGATGCCGTTCCTGTCAGCCAATGTACATGTGCACGACCTTCAAATGGTGACTCCGTACTTTCTGTAAACTGTCCATGGCAATACGGCTCTAATTTACGGATCTCTGCCTTGTCATTCATGGAAGCAGGGGACGACTCATTAAAGTATTCAAATGCACGATTACCATGTCCCATCAAAGACTCTGCCAAAATGATCCAGCCTTGTGGTTGAGAGAAAATACCACCATTTTCCTTAGTGGATGGGTTAAACAATAACATCAATGCGCCATCAAACGCATGGTTTACATAAGATGGTGCCATCAAACGCACACCATATGGCGTATTTAATTCCCGATGAACGGATTCCAATGCAAGCTCTGCCTGTTCTTTTGAGGCAAGACCAGAAATAACAGACCACGATTGTGGGTTCAGCCACATATTTGCTTCTGGATGGTGCTTTGATCCAATGATCTCACCATCTTCTTTGTATCCCCGGACATATCTGTCATCTTCCCAACAATATTTCTGAATGGTATCTCCTAATTCAGCCTGTATTTTATCAAGATATGCAATGTATTCCGTATCATTTTTACGTTCTGCAAATTCACGGATCACAGTCATTGCATAATAAAGCTGCATTGCAACGAAACTGGACTCACCTTTCTTTCCGAGACGAAGACAGTCATTCCAGTCTGCATGAAGTCCGGCAGGCATTCCGTGATTACCAAGACGATTCATCGAAAAATCGATTGCCCGTTTTAAATGCTCATAAACGGATGCTTCTCCACCATTTGCAAACAATATAACCTCATCCATAAAGCCAACATTACCCGTCTCCGCAATATACTTATACACAGTAGGGAATAACCACAACGCATCATCTGCACGATAAGCAGGATGTCCGGTTTCTTTTACATAAGATGGATCATCCGGCGTATCCTCATGTCCGGCATTATGTGTAAACTTAACCAATGGCAGACCTCCACCGTTATCCACCTGTGCAGATAACATAAACCGGATCTTTTCCAATGCCATTTCCGGATTCAAATGAATGATACCCTGAATATCCTGTACCGTATCACGATATCCGTATCCGTTACGAAGACCGCAATATGTAAAAGATGCTGCTCTCGACCAGATAAATGTCATAAAACACTGATAAGCATTCCATGTGTTGACCATATTGTTAAAACTATCGGATGGCGTTTTAACCTGTAAATGAGACAACTGACCATGCCAGTATGTGATCAACTCCTGTTTTTCTGTTTCTGTTGTCTTTTCAACATCTGTATATCCGGAAAGAATACTCTCAGCCTCTTTATCCGACTTCATCCCCAGCACAAACGTGAACACTTTGCTCTCGCCGGGTGCCAATTCCATTTTCGTCTGTAACGCTCCACATGCATTGGAATTGTAATTCAATGTATTATCACACTGACCATTCTCAATCGCCTGTGGATTACTATAATCATGGTATCTTCCAATAAAACTTTCTTTGTCACCATTATAGGAATCTACCTCTGCGCCTGCTATCCCAAAGAAACGGGTTGTATTCTCATTGCCGTCTACTGCACTTTTAATATTCTCATTGATTGTCTGAAAAATGCGATTACCATGAAAATATGTTTTGGTAATAAACAAGGTGTATTGTAAATTAACCTGATCCTGCTCATAATTGCTGTCATTGGTAAACTCACAATATCCAAAAGCAGAAAGTTTCCGAACCTTATCTGATTGGTTGGTTACCTTTACACGCCACACCTCATGTGTTTTATTCAACGGTACATAATATAATACTTCTGAACGGATTCCTGAATATTCTGCTACTATATCTGTATAACCTGTACCATGATGACACTCACTTTTATACTCATCTAATGATTTGCCAACCGGCTGCCAGGATGCCGACCAGAAATCTTTGCTCTCGTCATCTCTTAAATATACATATCTTCCCGGCTGGTCAAACTGATTGAATATATAACGGATAATTCTTCCGTGTGCCCCACTCTTTTCAAAACTATAACCACCCGCATTATTTGAAATAATTGCTCCATATGCCGGAGAACCTAAATAGTTCGCCCATGGTGCCGGTGTATCCGGTCTTGTAATCACATATTCCTTTGCTTCCTCATCAAAATAACCGTATTGCATATCTTACTCCTTTCGCTACAAAAAGGCTATTGCATCCTTCAAAGTAATTCCTTATCACTTTTCAACACAACAGCCTTCTCATTCTATATCATACAAAATCTTATTGATTCTGTATCTTATTCCGCTGCCTCTTCCACTGCATCCTTAAGACTTAAGCTGATCTTGCCCATGCGGTCAATCTCAAGAACCTTAACTTTAACCGTATCACCGATATTTACCACATCTTCTACCTTAGCAACACGATCCTTAGACAACTTCGAAATGTGAATCAATCCATCCTTATTTGGTGAAAGTTCTACAAACGCACCAAAGTTCATAATACGAACTACTTTCCCTTCGTAAATCTTTCCTACCTCAATCGGATCTACGATTGAATGAATGATCTTAAGTGCCTTGTCAATACCTGCCTGATCTATGCCACAAACTGCAACTGTTCCATCATCATCAATATCAATCTTAACACCGGTCTCTTCAATAATACTGTTAATTGTCTTACCTCTCTGACCAATGATCTCACCAATCTTCTCCGGATCCACCTTTAACTGACAAATCTTTGGAGCAAGTGCACCAACATGGTCTCTTGGCTTATCAATTGCCTTAGACATAACTTCATCCATGATGTAAAGTCTTGCTTCTCTTGTTCTGCGGATAGCTTCCTCTACGATCGGTCTTGTCAATCCGTGAATCTTAATATCCATTTGGATTGCTGTGATACCTTCTTTTGTACCGGTAACCTTAAAGTCCATATCGCCAAAGAAGTCCTCAAGGCCCTGAATATCCGTTAATACAATATAATCATCATCTGTCTCGCCTGTAACCAGACCACATGAAATACCGGCAACCATCTTCTTGATTGGAACACCTGCTGCCATCAATGACATACAAGATGCACAAGTAGAAGCCATGGAAGTGGAACCGTTCGACTCAAATGTCTCAGATACAGTACGAATCGCATATGGAAATTCCTCTACGCTAGGAAGTACAGGAACCAATGCTCTCTCTGCTAATGCACCATGTCCGATCTCACGACGTCCAGGTCCTCTGGATGGTTTTGTCTCACCTACAGAATAAGATGGGAAATTATACTGATGCATATATCTCTTATTCGTCTCTAACAGATTCAAACCATCAATCTTCTGTGCTTCAGATAATGGAGCCAGTGTTGTTACGTTACAGATCTGTGTCTGACCACGCGTAAACATAGCAGAACCATGTACACGAGGGATAATATCAACCTCTGCTGCCAATGGACGAATCTGGCTGATCGCACGTCCGTCCGGTCTCTTGTGATCTTTCAGGATCATCTTACGAACGGTCTTCTTCTGATACTGATAAATCGCTTCCCCAAGAACCGCAAGCCACTCTTCTTTGTCTGCAAATGCTTCCTCTAACTTCTCTGTGATCTGACGGATGTTCTCCTCACGAGTCTGCTTATCATCTGTAAAGACTGCCTCTTCCATCTCTTCCGGAGAAACAATCTCCTTAATTGCTGCGAACAATTCTTCCGGAACTGCACAACTTGTATAAGAATGTTTTGGTTTGCCACATTCTGCTACAATCTTATTGATGAACGCAATCACCTGCTGGTTAATCTCATGCGCTGCATAGATTGCTTCGATCATCTTATCTTCCGGTACTTCATTGGCACCGGCCTCGATCATGATTACTTTCTCTGCGGTAGAAGCTACTGTAAGCTTCAGGTCAGATACTGCATTCTGTGCCTCATTCGGATTAAATACAAACTCGCCATTGATCAAACCAACCTGTGTTGTTGCACATGGTCCGTCAAATGGAATATCTGAAATTGCTGTTGCAATTGCAGAACCAAGCATTGCTGTAAGCTCTGGTGAGCACTCTGGATCTACTGACATTACAAGGTTATTCAAGGTAACATCATTACGGTAATCCTTTGGGAACAATGGTCTCATCGGGCGGTCAATTACACGAGAAGTAAGGATTGCATTCTCACTTGCCTTACCTTCTCTCTTATTAAATCCTCCCGGAATCTTACCAACGGAATATAACTTTTCTTCATACTCTACACTAAGTGGGAAGAAATCAATTCCCTCTCTCGGTTTCTCAGATGCTGTTGCTGTAGATAATACAACAGTATCCCCATAATGCATAAATGCTGCACCATTTGCCTGTGCTGCAACTCGTCCAACGTCAACACGCAATGTTCTGCCGGCAAGTTCCATTTCAAACTTCTTGTACATATTCGCTCTCCTTAAATAAATATTTTGTATAAGACACCGAAACGACTGAACTGATGACAGCTAAAAATATACATAAACTATCGTCACTTCAGAAGTCTCGGTTAATGTCTTAACACAATCTAACCTATTATAGCACAACCTATATATAGTTGCAAAGGAATATTTCGTAATTTTCCCGTGCCTAGCTCGATTTCGCTTCGCTCATCTCGCTAGAGGGCTTCGCTTCTCCCCGTAAGCCGTGCCTAGCTCGATTTCGCTCTGCTCATCTCGCTAGAGGGCTTCGCCCTATGTAAGAAAAAAAGAGAACAGCCACTAACATGCAAGCATGTAGTAACTGTTCTCTTTTTTTCTTACGCACGGCTTACGCGAGACTACTTTCTCAAACCTAAGCTCTCGATTAATGTTCTGTAACGTTCAATATCGATCTTCTTTAAGTAAGCTAATAAGTTACGTCTCTGTCCTACTAACTTAAGAAGACCACGTCTTGAATGATGATCCTTTGGATGATCTTTGAAATGTCCCTGTAAATCATTAATTCTTGCTGTCAATAAAGCAATCTGAACCTCTGGTGAACCAGTGTCATTTGCTCCACGTCCGTACTTCTCAATAATCTCTTTCTTCTGCTCTGCTGATACCATGTCAACATCCTCCTTATAAAATAATAATCGCCAGTCACCCAGTGAAAGGTCGGAGTGTCCTTAGTCTGAGTAACGGTTGCATGCTTTAGTATACTATCATACCGCATATGGATTGTAAAGTCTCTTTTTCTTTTCCCTACAATTTTCTTGACATTTACCGGCAAAAAAAGCATTATTATACAGTAGGAAAATCAATTTCTTGCAAAAGAATAACACAATATAAGGAGCTATATTATGGCAGGTTCAACACTTGGAACAATATTTAAAATATCAACCTGGGGGGAATCCCATGGCAAAGCACTCGGTGTTGTGATTGACGGTTGTCCGGCGGGTTTGGAATTATCTGAATCAGATATCCAGCCTTTCTTAAACAGACGAAAACCCGGTCAGTCCATTTATTCTACCCCAAGATCAGAGAACGATACAGTCGAGATTCTGTCTGGTGTATTTGAGGGCCGGACAACCGGAACCCCAATCTCAATGATCGTATATAACAAATCCCAGCAGTCCAAAGACTATAGTGAAATTGCTTCCTATTACCGGCCGGGACATGCTGATTATACCTTTGATGCCAAATATGGTTTTCGCGATTACCGCGGTGGCGGACGTTCATCCGGTCGTGAAACCATCGCCCGTGTTGCCGCTGGCGCTGTTGCAATCAAGATTCTGAACCAATTAGGAATTACCTTCACAACTTATACACGTTCTATCGGTGATATCGTAATTGATTATGATAAATTTGATAAAAATGAAATATTGAACAACAAAATATATATGCCTGATGCCGAAGCTGCCGAAAAAGCCGGTGCTTACATTGTTGAAATGACCAAAGCACACGATTCTGTTGGCGGTTGTGTAGA
>HF987855.1:0-515 GCA_000431135.1 Clostridium sp. CAG:590 | reverse complement strand
GGCGGTTGTGTAGAGGCTGTTATCCACGGTGTTCCTGCCGGTCTCGGCGATACCGTATTCAATAAATTAGATGCTAATCTTTCAAAAGCTTTAATGTCCATCGGTGCAGTCAAATGTGTCGAAATCGGGGATGGCATTCGCGTTGCAACCACCCTTGGTTCTGAAGATAATGATGGTTTTACAACTGATAAAAATGGCAACATACATCCTCTGACTAATCATGCCGGCGGCATATTAGGTGGAATGAGTGACGGTGCAGATATCATATTGCGGGCCTCTTTCAAAGCTACCCCGTCTATCTTGAAGGAACAGCACACCGTTACACAAACCGGTCAACCAATCGATGTTTCCATAAAAGGACGACATGATCCGGTTGTTGTTCCCCGTGCGGTTGTTGTTGTGGAAGCAATGTCTGCCATTACAATATTGGACGCACTCCTCACAAATATGTCGGCAACCATGGAGGGAATCTGCCGCTTCTACAAACATTAACCCTTGCACAGCGTAAGTGACGG
>HF987854.1:9115-12274 GCA_000431135.1 Clostridium sp. CAG:590 | reverse complement strand
CACTTACGCTGTGCAAGGGCGATGGTTCTATAGGTAGAGGTTGGCTAATTTCTGGAATACCGGAATAGAACGCTCCACCTTTTCGGTAGGGATACAGTAGCTGATTCGGAAGTGTCCTTCTACACCGAAAGAGTTACTTGGTACCAATAACAAGTCAAGTTCTTTTGCCTTATTGGAGAAGGCAACTGCATCAGGTTCTAAAGATTTCGGGAACATATAGAATGTTCCACCCGGTTCAACAATCTCAAATCCCATTTTTGTTAATTCTGTATACAGGATATTCTTGTTTGTCTCATATACAGAAAGATCAGAAGTTTCGTATAAGCATTTAGAAACAGCAAGCTGAATAATGCTTGGTGGACAATTATGACCGATACCTCTGGAAATCTGACCAAACATATCGACTAACAATGCAGAATCTTCACATGCAGGGTTCACTGCAATATATCCGATTCGCTCGCCCGGTAAGGAAAGAGACTTACTAAATGAGTAACATGTAATGGTGTTATCATAGTGAGCTGCAATAAATGGGGAATCTACACCTTCAAATACAATCTCACGGTATGGTTCATCGGAAATAATATAGATTGGATGACCGAATTCTTCTTCTTTTTCTTTTAAGATCATTGCAAGTTTAACGATGGTTTCGGTGGAATATACGATTCCGGATGGATTGTTCGGTGTATTGATCAATACAGCCATTACCTTATCATTTAACATATCAACAAATGCATCAAAATTAATCTGGAATGTACTGATGTCAGCAGGAACAACTTTTAATACTGCACCGGTTGCAGATATATATGGATTGTATTCCGGGAAAAACGGAGCAAATGTAATGATCTCATCACCGGGAACAGTAACTGCCCTTGCAGCATGTGCGATTGCTCCGGCAGCACCGCTGACCATGAATACGTCGTCCTTTGTATAATGCATATCGAAACGATCATTCAATGAAGTAGCAACGGCTTCTCTGACAGAGTCAATACCAAGACTTGGTGAGTAGCCGTGTAATTTGACCGGTTCGCTCTCCTGCAATAAGCGGATCATTTCTTTTGTGAAGGATTCCGGTGCAGGAACAGAAGGATTGCCCAGACTGTAATCAAATACATTGTCGTATCCGATCTCTTTTGCGCGTTCGCTGCCATAGGAGAATAATTCTCGTATAACAGATTTCTGACTGCACATATTGATAAAATTCTGATTTAACATAATTGATGTAACCTCTTTTCTATATTGTTGCGATTTCTTAATCTGTTACGTTATATCTTAGCAAATCTTGAAAGAGGTTGCAATCCTTTTGTGAATACGATAAAATGAACAGATAAGCAAAAAGAACGTGTAAGTTTGGTATGTGAGGAGAATAAGAGCAGATGGATGAAGAAAGAAACATTTTGTGTGCATCTTCAAAGTATGAGGAGAAATATTATCTGAATCCGGAGTTTGAGGGATTACCGCAGGGAATCAAGGACGAACTTCAGGCGATGTGCGTATTGTTTACGGAAGATATTGGTGGTATTTTAACATTGGAGTTTGATGATGATGCGAATCTGCAATTTGTAACAATGTCGGATGAGAATGACATCCTGTATGATGAGATTGGCAGTGTCCTGAAGATAAAACAGTTACGGAACACAAGACAGGAATTATTGGAAAGCCTTGAGATGTATTATAAGATCATTTTCTTAGGACAATCCATTGACGAAGTAGAATAAGTGAGGTAGGAAAGAGATATGTTATTGGCGATTGATATTGGGAATACAAATATTACGATCGGTTTGTTTGATGGGGATGAGATTGAGGGAACATTCCGTATGACAACGAAGATGCCTCGTACATCCGATGAGTATGGTATTTTCTTTTATAATATATTACATAGCAGGGGGTTACACAGAGAACAGGTGGATGCTGCAATTATTGCATCGGTTGTTCCGGATGTGAACCATCATATCATTAATGGTCTGATCAAGTATTTTAATGTAACACCGATCGTGGTGGGACCTGGAATTAAGACAGGAATTAAGATTGCAATACCGAATCCGAAAGAGGTAGGAGCGGATCGTATTGTGGATGCGGTTGCGGCATATGAGATATATGGCGGACCGGTTCTTGTAATTGATTACGGAACTGCAACAACACATGATCTGGTATTGGAAGATGCTTCTTTGGTAGGTGGTGTGACATCGCCGGGAATCCGTATTGCGGCGCATGCACTTTGGCAGGATGCTGCGAAGCTGCCGAAGATTGAGATCAAACGTCCAGATACCATATTGGGCAGAGATACGATATCTTCTATGCAGTCCGGTCTTGTGTATGGACATATCGGTCAGACGGAATACATTATCCGGAAGATTCAGCAGGAGGCTGGTCTTGAGAAGATGACGGTTGTGGCAACCGGAGGTCTTGGAAAGATCATATATGATGAGACAGACAGCATTGAATATTATGATCCCAACCTTACATTGAAGGGATTGAATATTTTATATCATAAGCAGTAAGAATAGAAAAGGATATTGGAATAAGTGGAATTAGACTGGATGAATAAGTTGATACTGGCACCAATGGCAGGCGTGACCGACCTGCCGTTTCGCTTGTTGTGTAAAGAACAGGGATGTGATGTACTGTATACGGAAATGGTCAGTGCAAAAGCGATTTTGTATAAGAATCGTAATACGGAACCATTGATGCGGTATGAGAACTGTGAGCATCCGATCGGATTGCAATTATTCGGTTCTGATCCGGATATTATGGCAGAGATTGCAGGGCGTGTACAGGAACGGGGATATGATTTTATCGATGTAAATATGGGCTGTCCGGTTCCTAAGATCGTGAACAATAAGGAAGGCTCTGCGTTGATGATGAATCCGGAACTCGCGGGAGAGATTATCCGCAAAATGGTGGCTGCCGTAAAGGTGCCGGTTACGGTTAAGATCCGAAAAGGATTTGATCCGGAACATATCAATGCGGTTGAAATGGCGAAGATATTAGAAGCAAATGGAGCTTCGGCAATTGCGGTGCATGGAAGACTCCGCAGTGAATATTATGCAGGACATGCTGATTGGGATATTATCAGGCAGGTAAAAGAAGCGGTGTCCATACCTGTTATCGGTAATGGAGATCTGACGACGCCGCAGGATGTCATTCGGATGAGAGAAGAAA
>HF987854.1:8081-9031 GCA_000431135.1 Clostridium sp. CAG:590 | reverse complement strand
TCCCCAGATGAAAACATATTTCGAAAAAGGCTATATTCCGGAGCGTCCAACGCTACAGGATATGGTGGAAGTGATGTTACGGCATGCACGGATGATGGTACAGTACAAAGGGGAGTTTACCGGAATTCACGAGATGCGCAAACATGTTGCGTGGTATACCGGCGGATATCCGAATTCCTCCAAATTAAGAGATGAGGTAAATCATGTCGAGAGTATGGAGGAATTAGAACAGCTCCTTCGCTCCTGGCAGCGGCATCAATAGTCTACTTTTATGAGAAAAAGACCGTTTGCGGGTGCAGTGTGCCCGGCAAGACCACGGTCGCAGCCTTCTAAGATTGGTGGAATGTCTTCTGCACTGCGTACACCAAGACCGATTTCGATTAATGTACCGGTCAGAATGCGTACCATGTTATAGAGAAAGCCGTTTCCGCGATAGGTAATTGTGAGCAGTTCTCGTTCGGTATCGTTTAAGATATCGATGGAACAGATGGTGCGGACGCTGGATTTTTTCATACGTTTATTACTACAGAAACTTTTAAAATCATGGGTGCCGAGCAGATATGCGGCGCCTTTTTTCATTTCCTCAATCTCAAGTGGAGTGGGAATATGATGTGCAGTATTGCGTATAAAGAGGTTCCCATAGAGGGAAGTATCAATCCGGTATTGGTAAGTCTTGGCGACAGCATTCAACCGGGAATGAAAACGGAGAGGACATTCCTCTATGGAGAGAATGCGAATATCTTTTGGAAGATAGTGATTAAGATCTTTCAGGATCTGTGCATCGGATCGGGTGTCAAACAGATCCTGCTCAATATGAAAATGAAACACCTGTCCGAGTGCATGCACTCCGGCATCTGTTCTGCCGGAACCGGCAATCTCAACCGGGGTGTCAAACAGACGGGAAAGAATTTCTTCTATTTTTTCCTGAATGGTATTGGATGTGTTTTTCT
>HF987854.1:0-8034 GCA_000431135.1 Clostridium sp. CAG:590 | reverse complement strand
GCCTTCGTATGTCGTAATACATTTATATGCATGCATGTGTATGAATCTCCTTTGCTTTATGCAGTTAATTATAACAGATAAATGCCAAATTGTCATTTTAGCTGAAGATCCGGCATAAGATGAAACAAATGTGGGATACGGTGAGGCATGAGAAAGAAAGAGACAATTGATTATATATATTGTACGGCGCAGAAAGAAAAATGGCAGTGGAATGTTGTGAGGGAACATGATCTTTGTATGCTGCATATTGAATTTGGTAATTTAACATCCGGTAAGAGAAAGAGAACCATGCGGAAACTTTTGCGAAGATTCTGTATGAAGGATGTTGTGATCGGAGCAGATGCACAGGCGGCAGAACGGTTGGAGATAACAGGACAGATGTTTGCGGCGAAGCAGGCAGAGTTCCTACGGAATCAGGATTATATCACGGAAAGATTGTCAGAGCAGATCCGGCAGACACAAAAAGAGAGGAGCAGTTTATTGATCGTAATAGAGGATCCGCACTGGGGAAGACGGGAATTTGTGCAGTGTATTCTTGCCGCAAAAGATTATTTCCGGGATATCGCTATCTGGACAATTGGAGCGATAAGAAATGTAGAGAATATTCTGGCTGACATATATGAGGAGTGGGGGCTGGCAATAGAGATATTAGGTGCGGAACAGGTGAAAAGCAGGCATTTTCAGATGGCATTTCTTTTTGTGGACAAGAGGAATGCGTCTGTTCAAACCTGTTGCAGTTATGATGTGGCATATCTGGTAGGGGATGCGACACAACGGGAGAGAACGCAATGTATTGACGGAAAAGGGCGGATATATGCGGGATTGCGATATCAGATCAATGGTCGGAGTGTACGGGGGGATTATATTCGGAATCTGGAATTTCAAAGACCAGAAGTATATCAGAAAAAAGGTGTTTCTATCGTTGCTATTTGTGAGGCGGAATGATACAATAAAAGCAACAGAGATTGAGAAGACGAAGAGTTCAAGATGGCATTCGCAAATAGGCGGATGCAGTAGAACATGTGTAGAACGGAGGGCATCAATTTGATTTATGTAAAGGCAGAAGATTTGAAGGTTGGAATGCGGCTTGCAAGACCGATATATAATAAACGCGGAATTTTATTATATGGCAGGAATGATAAGATTACGCGGCAGGGTATTGAAAGTGTGAAGAACTTTGGTTTGATCGGATTGTATGTGTTAGAACCGGCGGAACCGTTGGCACCAATGAGCGTGGAGGAGATGCAGTTTGAGCGTTTCCAGACAATGGAAGTGTTCCGGTTGAGAGATGAGTTGAATGCAATTATGATGAACAAAGAACCGGCACATCTGATGCAGGCAACCAATGATTTGCTGAAACAGTTTGGTAATCTGTATCATAAGATTAATTTTAACCAGAATCTGCGCAGCCCGGAAGACTATGTGTACAAGCATGCGTTGAATGTTGCAATTTTGTCCGCTTTGATCTCACACCGTGCGGGATTTAGTCTGATGGAGCAAAGTGAAGTGGTAGTGGCTGCATTTTTGCATGATCTGGGCAAATTAAATTTGCAGCCGGGGTTGCGGGGAAAGACAGAGAATCTTACGGATGAAGAACGCGGACAGGTTGCAAGAGCAGTGATTCTTGGTATAGATAAGATTTCCAATGCTTTTAATCTGCCGGCCGGGGTAAAAGGTACGTTGATGCAGCTGTGTCAGGTACAGTATCTGCCGGAGAATGCACCGAAGGATGTTTCCAATATTGTGAAGATTTTAGTTGTTGCGAATGCATATGATGAATATACGGCGATGCAGATCGGAATGGATCCTCATACCGAGGTGGATGCAGTCCGTATGCTGCAGAGCAGACCGGATCTGTATGATCCGGATATGGTGAATCATTTAATGAATAGTATTAAGATCTTATATCCGGGTGTATGCGTTGAATTAACCAATCATGAGAAAGGTCTTGTGCTTGGGGAGAATGACCGGGATATCTTACGGCCGGTTGTATTGGGATTTGACCGGAACCAGTTATATAATCTGGGACTGGATAGTGTGTTTGAACAGGTACAGATCAAGAATATCATGAAGACAATGGATAACCGTATCAAGATCGATCCACAGCGGTTAGAGGAATATATGTAAACATTGTTATAGATGACAGGTATATAAAAAGGTGCCGGACTATGATACATAGTCTGACACCTTTTTATTATGTTCGGTTATAGTAATACTGAATCACATCACGTCTTGTAATGATTCCGATGAATTTATCGCAATCGTCCACGACAGGAACGAAATTCTGCTGGATGATCTTGGAAAGCAGATCTTCCATATCAGAACTTGCATTGACAGGCTCGTAGTCGTGTCGTCTTGGAACATCGGTTAAATGCAGGCTTTCCGGCCATTTCAAAGCGGTTGCGATATCGTTGTGGCGCAAATACCATAAAATGTCACCTTCTGTCAGAGAACCAATATATTCTCCGGAGTCATTGAGAATAGGGATGGAAGAATATTGGTGGTATTCCATCTTCTCAAGAACCTGACGGAGAGAGTAATCTTCTTCTAAATAGGCGACTTCTGCTTTCGGTGTTAAAAAGAATAGTATGTTGATTATGTTCACCTCCCATTACACAATAAAAACACTTGTACATAGTATATAATAAAACAATAGGAAACACAATGGCTTGCCGCAGAAAAGATTATGAAGATTATCTGAATAAAAAAGGAATTGTCGAAAACGGTTGTATTTATATGGTAGGTTTGATAATATTAGCATATATAGTGTGTAATGATGCGAAAGAGAGGCAGTTATATGCAAGATAGTGTATTCAATGAAAATGTAGATTATCTATATCAGGTTCAGACAGACTTAGAGGCTGTAGAACAGTTGAAGAAGGAATTAGCGGAATATAAGAATCAGGAGAAGAATTTGAAGAAGGCGATCACGTCAGAGGAGAAATCCATACAGGATGAGATCGCACAGACGATCCGCAAACGGAAGAGTGAGATTGAGAAGACATATGATGACCAGATCGATGCGAATAAGAGCAAGAGCCGGAGTGTCCGGACAAAGAGGGATAAAGCAAAGTCGAAGAGAGTAGATGAACGTGTTTCTTATGAGACTGCAGAATTGACGGAGGAGAACCGCCAGTTGCAGGTTGAGATGAAGACGTTATTTAAGGCGCAGCATGTGCCGACATTTTGCATGGGAGAATTCTTCTATTCATTGTTTATGACCAAACGGATATTAGAGATTGTGACATTGGTTGTTACTTTGATTGTGGTGTATATTGGTGTTCCGACATTGTTATATGTTTTGTCAGCACATGTGTTGTTTAAAGACAATGCCAATCAGACATTCTTATGTGCAATGCTGGTATCGGTTGTATTGTTTATCATCAGTTTTATCTATGTACTTATGATGAATAAGGTCAAATTGCAGCATTATGAGACATTGACGGAAGGTCGTAATCTCAAGGATCAGATTGCAGCCAATAAGAGACAGATGAAAGCAATTCGTAACAAGATCAACAAAGACAAAGACGACAGTCAATATGGTCTGGACAAATATGATACGAAGTTAGAAGAATTAGACGAAGAGCTGAATCAGATTAGTCAGGAGAAACAGGATGCAATGACGGTATTTGAGAGCGAGACGAAGCAGATTCTGACCAATGAAGTAAATGACCGCAGACTTGGCAAGTTAGAACAGATGAAGGCAAGCATTGAAGAGATGGAAGAACGTATGACGGTGTTGGATGAGGATATCCAGAATTCGTCACTTGCCATTGCGAATAATTATGGAGCAATTTTAGGAAAAGAGTTCTGCACACCTTCGAAGGTGGCAGATTTGATTTCCCTGATGGAAGACGGAACGGCGGATACCGTGTCGGAAGCAATTGCTGCTTACAAAGGAGCAGGAAGATAATCTTCTAAAAAATACCAGCTTATGGCATTGCTGATACAGGTTGCAAGTGTCATAACTGTGTGGAGCCGCGTGCTTTGTAATAGAATTGAATTTGGAAAACCGGCGACATTTACAATGCCTGTGATAGAGAGGTTCCCTATTGCAGGCAGTTTTTTATTTACTCCTTTGCCGGGAAGAAGAGGCGAATGGCTTAGGGTTGCGTATCCGATGTGTTCCCGGGTTCCAAGAGATGCATCAATTGCAATAATAAAAGGTTGTTCATATATCGTATATATCTCCTGAATGGTCTGTTCCAGATTCAGGGCGTGTACAGGATGTTCTAATGTACCATAGACGGCGAGATCCGGAATTGCTTTTTTCAAATAATCTCCGACGAGAGGACCTAAACAATCGCCGGTCGCACGATCGGTTCCGATGCATAATATAACCGTATTACCGGATGGAACTTTCTTTTGCTGTAAAATGCAGCATAGTTCCCGGTTCATTTCAAAATCAGCACCCTTTTCAAAAGCATTATAGTAATAAGGTTTCATAATAACCTCCTGATTCAGATTTGGAAAGTGCCACTTACCATATTGTATGTAAAGCATAGACAGAATGAGCCTGTTTTAATCAAAGCCGGGGTGTCGTATTCTGTATAAATGACGAATATATTTCCGTGTTTTGCGGACATTTTTACGAGAGGAAAGACAATTTTAGACATGATAAGTAAATGGAACGTGTTATGTTTAGAAAAGCAAAAATGTCACGGAAAGGACGGAAATCATGATAGAAATTGTGTATGACAAACAAGAGAACACAGAGGATAACATTTTTGCGGGAATTACATTGCCTAAGAATATAAGGCAGATTGGAATGCCGACAGGAAATCGGCGGATATACATTGAAGATTATGTAATGACGTATTTGAAGCAATTGGCAAATCCTAACTCGACATTTGCCAGAGGGGCTATTTTGGTCGGAGAAGTACAGAGAAACGGACAGGCTGACGTGATATATGTCAGTGGAGCATTGGCGGCACAGAATCTGGAACTGGATCTGGAAGAAAGTACCTTTGACGGGGAGACGTGGAGTTTTATCTATCAGGAAGTGAAGACATACTTCCCGGATCTGGAAGTGGTAGGCTGGTTTCTGTCGCGAATGGGATTTTCAACATCGGTAAATGATATGATCGTAAAATTACACATGGATAATTTTGCGGGACCGGACAAGGTGCTGTACATTATGGATGCCTTAGAGGGAGAGGATGCATTTTACCTGATGGATGAAGAGGGTCTTCGCCGTCAGAGCGGATATTATATATATTATGCAAGAAATGAAGCAATGCAGAATTTCATGATTGAATCAAAAGGAGAAACAGAACCGGAACGACAAAGTGCAGTGGAACAGAAAGATGAGGCTGTATTGCGCAATTACAAGAAGATAATGGAAGAACGGGCGAGAAGTGTCCGGATCGAACGCGAGAAGTGTCCGGATCGAACTCATGAATCGGCGGTTGCAGGCGGTGTGCGCCTTTTTAGCAATTGCAGTGTTGGCGTTGGGCATTGCGGTATTCAGCAATTATCAAATGTTGGAAAAAGTAGAACTTGCGTTGGCGGAAAACGGAGTCGAAGTATTTGCACAGGAGCAACAGACGGAAACGGGCATGAAGAGGAGTGAGACTTCAGCCGGCAAGGAAAAAGCAAGTACAGAAAAAACTACAACAGATGCAAAGACTGCAGCAGCCAATCTACCGCGGTATTATACGGTTCAAAGTGGAGATACATTATCCTCGATCAGCTTTAAGATGTATAATTCTGTAGGTTATGTAGCGGAACTGATGGAGGCAAACGGATTAGGGGAAGCAGATGATATTCATGAAGGGGATCAGATCATGATTCCAACGGTAAAGAAATAAAAAGCTAGTACCTTTTAAAAAAATATAGTATACTATATAAGATTAGATAGATTCTGTATATTTAGGAAAAGGTTTGAAATATGAAAAAAACACAAAAGAACAATCAGTTAAAGTCAATAATGCAGAGGTTTAATAAGCGGGAACGTCAGGAACAAGAGGATAATGTAGTAGAGTTAGCGGCGGGAACAGAGGATGAGGATCCAATAGAAGAGGATGACGAGAATGAGATGCCCCGGTTGTTCCCAAAAGGTTTTTCGAAGCACATCTCAAAAGGAGTAATTGCTATATGTGTGGTCGCTTTGATTATTCTGGGTAGCATATATTTTGTGAACAGGACATACAATGGATACGAAGTTGTGGAAGAGACAGGCGTTAAGAATGCATCTATGTTAGATTACATTCCGTATCAGGAGTCTCTTCTCAAATATAGCAAAGACGGTGCAACTTATGTGGATGAGAAGGGGAAAGCTGTCTGGAATGAAACATTTGCAATGAAGATGCCCACAGCGGACGTATCGGGTGATTATATAGCCATTGCAGATCTGAACGGTAATGACGTGTATGTATTTAACAAGGAAGGAAAAGTAAGTAACACATCAATGCCGTATAAGATCTGTGACATTGAAGTTGCATCTCAGGGAGAGTTTGCTGTTATCTTGGAAGGCGAGAGCAAAGAGAATTACATCAACATTTATGATAAGAACGGAGAACCGGTTTCGGAGATTCAGACAACGATTGATAAGAGTGGATATCCAATGGATATTGATTTGTCATCTGATGGAACCAAGCTATTCTCTACTTATATGTATTTGGATGGCGTGAATGCGAAGAATGGACTGGCAGCATATAATTTTGGTCCGGTAGGTGTGAATGAAAATGCAGACCGTCTAATGGGCGGCTATCAGTTGGAATCTACACTTGTACCGAAAGTAGAATTTTTGGATAATAATACGATCTGTGCATTTGGAGACAATCAGATCATATTATATACAATGAGAGAGAAACCGAGCGAGAAAGCCAAGATTGCACTCAAAGAGGAAGTGCAGAGCGTGGTATTCAACGATAAATATGTCGGAATTGTTATACCGAATAATGAAGATGCCAAAAAAGATCAGAATAAGGCGCCGTTCGTTTTGGAATTATACAATACCAATGGACGGAAAGTGATGTCGCAGCCAATTGATTTCAAGTATGAAAATGTAAGAATGATCGGGGATGAGATCATTTTTACAGGAGGAACAGAGTGTAAGATTTATACAGTAAAAGGGAAATTAAAGTTCTCTTATACATTTTCAAAAAATGTAGTAGATATGGTACCGACCGGGTATAGCAGTCGTTACATTGTATTATATGACAGCGGTTCGGAAGTTGTTAGATTAAAACACAAGAGTGAAAAGGAACAGAAATGAGTACAGTGAATATAGTAATTGGAGTCGTGTTTTTAGTTTGCGTGCTCGCAGGAATGTGGCAGGGAATGTTCCGGGTATTGATTTCTGTGGCAGGTCTTATAGCGAGTATGGTTGTTGCTGTGTATATTGCACCACATGTGAGTGGGTATATAGAGCAGAATATGCAGGTGGATGAAAAGCTTGCACAATACATAACGGATAAACTGCAGTTTTCAGAGTCTGGGGAAGAGACATCCAGAGGAATCCAGGTTGCATTGATTGAGGAATTGCCTTTGCCGGAGACGATGAAACAGAATATATTGGACAATAATAATTCAGAAATGTATGGTGTATTAAATGCAGTCGGGGTGTATGACTACATTGCCAGATCGATTGCAATGGTTGTACTAAATGCTTCCGTTTTTTTAGTGCTTGTATTAATATGCCGTATATTTTTCTTTTTTTTGGGAAGAACGGCGAAAGGTTTATCGAAGCTTCCAATATTATGTTCGATTGATAAGGTCGGAGGTGGAATGCTGGGTGCAATCAAGGGACTTATTCTGATCTGGATATTCTTTTTAGTGTTATCCGTAACAAGTGCAATGGATTGGAGTCAGACTTTGATCGGACAGATCAACCAGTCTGCAATATTGAAAATGCTATATGATAACAACGTTTTAGTAGGCATTGTGGGGGATCTGACGAAGGTACTTTTTCTGTAAATAAAAAAAGTGAAAAAGTTTTAAAAAAAGTTGTTGACAAGGCGAAATGCTTGTGATAATATAATCACTGTTGCGGCGCTAATGAGTAACAGCAAAGCAAACAAGAACAATGAA
>HF987853.1:21938-22273 GCA_000431135.1 Clostridium sp. CAG:590 | reverse complement strand
ACCTGCTTTTAATAAAGTTAATTGGAATTAATTGTTTGTGGCACACTCGTAAATTGCTTCGTTTGTCATTTCAATGCCTAATTTCTTAAAAGTATTCTTGTCAACTTCGGAAAGAATGGCAGATACATGAAGCTGGCAGCCCGAAAGCTTTGGAAGCTGTTCTAAGGCAAGTTTTGCATTTGGATCAGATACCGCACACATCGAAAGCGCGATCAGAACTTCGTCAGTGTGTAGGCGCGGGTTCCGGCTTCCGAGGTAACCGGTCTTAAGCTGCTGGATCGGTTCAATGAAAGTACGGGAGATAAGATGTACTTTCTTATCAATATTACCCAGAA
>HF987853.1:17135-21900 GCA_000431135.1 Clostridium sp. CAG:590 | reverse complement strand
AGCAGGACGGCAGATGCAGGTCCGAACAGATCGGAGGTAGGGCCGGTGACAATGGTTCCGTCCGGAAGTTCAAGTGCGGCGGCAGCGGAGTTATTCTCTTTGGCAAGATTATTGGCAGCGGGAACAACGGCACGGTCATTGATCGAGATCTTTGCCTGCTTCATAATAAGTTCCTGTTTGTAGACCTCTTCTTTTGTTGCTTCGTCTTTAACAAAACGATTCAGAGATTGGTAATATCTGCGGATGATCTCCTGCTTGGAGGCCTCCTGACAGGCGTCATCATCAATGATACAGTTACCTGCCATATTGACTCCCATATCGGTTGGAGACTTATAAGGACAATGTCCGTAAATTCCTTCAAACATGGCAGCTAATACAGGATAGATCTCAACATCACGGTTGTAGTTGACGGTTGTTTCGCCATATGCTTCAAGATGGAACGGATCAATCATATTTACATCATTTAAGTCAGCGGTTGCGGCTTCGTATGCAAGATTGACCGGATGCTTTAAGGGAATATTCCAGATTGGGAAAGTCTCAAATTTGGCATAGCCGGCTTTGATGCCATTCTTGTTTTCGTGATAGAGCTGGGAAAGGCAGGTTGCCATCTTACCGCTTCCGGGTCCCGGTGCCGTTACGATCACTAGTGGACGGGTTGTTTTGATATAGTCATTCTTGCCATAACCCTCATCACTGACGATTAAATCAATGTTGTTCGGATATCCTTCAATGGAATAATGATGATATACATGGATGCCGATTGCCTCTAATTTCTTCTGGAACAGGTCGGCAGAAGGCTGTCCGGCATAGCGGGTAATGACAACGCTGCTGACGAATAGGCCTTTCTTTTTGTATACGTCGATGAGGCGTAGAACATCTTCATCATATGTGATGCCGAGGTCGTGACGGATCTTATTCCGTTCAATGTCTGCGGCGTTGATGGAAATGATCATTTCAGCCTGATCGGCAAGCTGTAACAGCATTTGTAATTTACTGTCGGGAGCAAAGCCCGGAAGAACACGGGAGGCATGGTAATCGTCGAATAACTTACCGCCAAACTCTAAGTATAATTTATCTCCGAACTGGGAAATACGCTCCCGGATATGTTCCGATTGCATGGATAAATATTTGTCATTGTCAAAGCCAATACGTTTCATTGAAAATCTCCTTTTGTATATGAATCAATTGGTTATAAAGCAAACCATATAAGGTGCTTAATATTATTAAGCACCTTATATGAGAATACCACAGAATGTGAAGAAAATACAGAGAAAATATAGAAAAATATTAGGGATTGAATATTTATAAAAGCGTGCTATAATAAATATTAGGAATTATTCCTATTTTAAAAAGGAGGAAAGAGATATGGCAACGAATAAATACGCAGGAACACAGACAGAGAAGAATTTACAGGAGGCATTTGCAGGTGAATCCCAGGCTAGAAATAAATACACTTACTTTGCATCTGTTGCAAAGAAAGAGGGATATGAGCAGATGTCCGCATTGTTTCTTAAAACGGCAGATAACGAGAAAGAACACGCAAAGATGTGGTTTAAGGAACTTGCAGGAATTGGAGATACGAAAGCAAATCTTGCTGCGGCAGCAGAAGGTGAGAATTATGAATGGACTGACATGTATGAAGGATTTGCAAAGACTGCAGAGGAAGAGGGATTCCCGGAGCTTGCCGCAAAATTCAGAGCAGTGGGTGAGATTGAGAAACACCATGAGGAGAGATATCGTGCACTGCTTCAGAATATTGAGACAGCACAGGTATTTGAAAAATCCGAAGTAAAGGTATGGGAGTGCCGGAATTGCGGACATATTGTTGTCGGAACAAAGGCACCGGAGGTGTGCCCGGTATGTAATCATCCACAGAGTTATTTTGAGGTTCATGCAGAGAATTATTGAGTGGTATCAATATAGAAGAAGTAAGGATAGAGCAGCTGCTGTGGCGGCTGCTCTTTTTATATAGAAAGATAAATATTTGTAGTGGTAAATGTCGGCATTATTTAGTATAATATTTATATTGTGTGTAGAGAAAGATATCAATTTGAGAGGAGAGGTATAGTGTATTCAACAACATTAACGAAGTTTATTGAAAAGCTTAATTTAGTCAATCATTTACCGGAGATTGATACGGATAAGATATTAATTACAGACCCGGATATCAATCGTCCGGCAGTGCAGTTGTCCGGTTTCTTTGAGCATTTTGATTCGAACCGGATTCAGATCTGCGGTAATGTCGAGCATGCATATATTACAAGTATTCATGACCGGGACGAGACGGCTAAAATCTTCGATAATCTGTTTCAGTATAAGTTCCCATGTTTGGTATTCTGTCGTGGATTGCAGCCACAGGATTTTGTGTTAGAGGCAGGAAGAAAATATGGAGTTCCGGTATTGACTTCAGATGCGACAACATCGGCATTTGTGCATGAGACAGTACGCTGGCTGCATGTGGAATTAGCGCCAAGAATTTCAGTACATGCCGTGCTGGTTGATGTATATGGTGTCGGGGTTCTGATTATGGGTGAGAGTGGAATCGGTAAGTCAGAAGCGGCACTTGAGTTGATCAAACGCGGTCATCGTCTTGTTTCCGATGATGTAGTAGAGATCAAGAAGGTGTCCGAGGAGACATTGGTGGGAACCTCACCGGATATTACGAGACATTTTATCGAGCTTCGTGGTATCGGTATTATAGATGTCAAGGCACTTTTTGGATTTGAATGTGTTAAGATGAGCCAGTCGATCGATCTGGTTATCAATTTGGAAGAATGGGACAAGGATAACAATTATGATCGTTTGGGATTAGAGGATCAGTATACAGAATTTCTTGGTAACAAGGTGGTATCATATAATATTCCGATCCGTCCGGGTCGTAATCTGGCGATTATTGTGGAGTCGGCTGCGGTCAACCATCGTCAGAAGGAAATGGGCTATAACGCTGCGCAGGAGCTTTACAACCGCGTAACGAATAATATGAATAAGAATAAGAATTTATAAGGAGGCAATTATGAGTAAGTATGTATTTGGCGTAGATATCGGAGGAACAACTGTCAAACTTGGTTACTTTACCGTAGAAGGTGAGTTATTAGACAAATGGGAGATCCCAACCCGCAAGGATGAAGGCGGACGGTTCATTTTACCGGATGTGGCAGCTTCCATCGAGGCAAAGCTGGCAGAGAAGAATGTGGAGAAAGCAGATGTTGCCGGTGTTGGTATCGGTGTTCCGGGTCCGGTGAAGGATGATGGAACGGTACTTCGCTGCGTGAATCTTGGATGGGGTGTATTCAACGTAGAAGAAGAGGTAGAGAAGCTGTTAGGTCTTCCGGCTAAGGTTGGTAATGATGCAAATATGGCGTCCCTTGGCGAGATGTGGCAGGGAGGCGGAAAAGGTTTCTCTTCTATTGTCATGGTTACATTAGGAACCGGTGTCGGTGGCGGTATCATTATCAACGGTAAGATGTTATACGGAACCAATGGTGCCGGCGGAGAGATCGGACATATCTGTGTCAATGATGCTGAGACAGAAGTATGTGGATGTGGTAAGAAGGGATGTTTAGAGCAGTATACATCGGCAACCGGTATTACCAGAATGGCAGAGCGTGCATTGAACAATACTGACCGTGCCTCTAAGTTACGCAGTGTGCAGTACATATCTGCAAAAGAGATTTTTGATGCTGCCAAAGAGGGCGATGATCTGGCGTTAGAATTAGTCGAAGATCATGGAAGAATTCTTGGAAAAGCATTGGCAAGCGTAGCCTGTGTATGTGATCCGGAAGCATTTGTAATCGGTGGCGGCGTGTCCCGTGCCGGCGATATCTTATTGAAGACAACCGCCAAGTATTATCAGCAGTATGTGTTCCATGCCTGCAAGGGTACACAGTTCGTACTTGCTACACTTGGAAATGATGCCGGTATTTACGGATGTGCGAAGGCAATTCTTACAAAATAACTAAGAAATTGGTGAAAAAGCCGAAAGGGAGAGAGAACTCTCCCTTTTTTTCGTGACTTTGTACATTGATTTTCTTAGAATATATAGAATATAATAAGTAAGAATGTAGATTTCCATTTGAAGAATATGGATATCCATGGGGAAAAGGGAATTTGAGAAATAATATATTTGAATGGTTGGGAAGATATGAACCAGAATTTAATCAACGAATTATACAGAATAGTTGGAAAACAGAATTTGAAGATAGAAGAACCGATGGCGAAACATACGACATTTCGAATCGGCGGACCGGCACAATATCTTGTTGCACCGCAGAATGTAGAGGAATTGGGACTGATTGTTATGCTTTGCCGGGCGGAAGATACACCGTATTTTATATTGGGACATGGAAGCAACTTATTAGTCAGTGATGCCGGGATGACAGGAGTTGTCATATTGCTGGATCAGAATTTCAGCCATTTTTCGATTGAGGGAACAACTGTCAGAGCAATGGCGGGAGTGATGCTTGGACGACTTGGATTAGCAACCAGGGATGCGGGGCTTACCGGATTTGAATTTGCTGCCGGTATACCGGGTACATTAGGCGGAGCCGTTATGATGAATGCAGGAGCATATGGCGGCGAGATGAAAGATATTGTAGCAACAGTGCAGTTGATGGATCGTGATGGCAATCTGAGTGAGCGGACGGGTGAGGAAATGGATTTTTCCTATCGGCATAGTGCAGTAGAGGGAACAGACTATATTGTAGTTGGAGCAACCTTGTCTTTGCAACAGGGAGACCGGGAACAGATCACACAGCGTATGGAAGAA
>HF987853.1:15200-17113 GCA_000431135.1 Clostridium sp. CAG:590 | reverse complement strand
AAGAAGAACCAAACAGCCATTGGAATTTCCAAGTGCGGGTTCTACATTTAAACGTCCGGAAGGGTATTTTGCAGGAAAGCTGATCATGGATGCGGGACTTGCGGGATATCAGGTCGGAGGAGCACAGGTATCTGAGAAACATTGTGGTTTTGTTATCAATAAGGGTGGTGCAACTGCTGCGGATGTCATGCAGTTGATAGAGGACGTCAGACAGAAGGTATATGATAAATATCAGGTGACGCTAGAGCCGGAAGTTCGGCTTGTAGGTGAAAGATAGAGAAGGTTTGTGCAAATGAGATTTGTGATTGTAACCGGTATGAGTGGAGCCGGCAAGAGTACAACATTAAAAACATTAGAAGATATCGGATATTTTTGTGTAGATAATCTGCCGATTCAATTGATCATGCGTTTTGCGGAGATTGCATATGCAAAGGACAATGACATTAATAATGTGGCAATCGGAGTAGACATCCGGAGCGGAGTGTATTTAGAGCAGCTTTCGGAATGTCTTCAGCAGTTAAAAGAATCCCAATATGATTATGAGATCTTATTTTTAGATTCAAATGATGATGTGCTGATCAAACGATACAAGGAAACCAGACGGAATCATCCGCTTGCAAGGAATGGCAGAATAGAAGACGGAATTAAGATGGAAAGAAGCCGGATCGCATTCTTGCGGAAAGAAGCAGATTATATTATTGATACGACGAGTCTGCTGACGAGAGAGCTGAAGGCGGAACTGGATAAGATATTTATTGAAAATGCAGAGTACAGCAATTTTATTATAAATGTGGTATCGTTTGGGTTCAAATATGGCATTCCGAGAGATGCAGATCTGGTATTTGATGTCAGATTTCTTCCGAACCCATATTATGATTTGGAATTGCGTCCTCTCACGGGGAATGATGAGGCAATACAGAATTTTGTCATGCAGTTTGATGAAGCCAAAGAATTCATGAATAAGATTGCAGATCTGTTAGAATTTCTGATCCCGAATTATATTAAAGAAGGGAAGAATGGGTTAGTTGTTGCAATTGGTTGTACCGGAGGAAAACATCGTTCGGTCACCCTTGCAAATGGCATATACAAAGAGTTGGAGACGCTGCCTTATAGTGTGCGGATCGTTCATAGAGATATAGAGAAGGATGCGAATCGAAAGGGTTAGGGGTTATGTCATTTTCGACTAAAGTAAAAGAAGAGATTGCAAAGCACAGCAGTCACAGCAGACATTGTCAGATTGCGGAGTTGCTTGCATTATTACTCGCTACCGGCGAGGTGATATTTGACGATGGACAGGTCCGGCTGATCATGCGGCCGGAGAATCCGTTGATAGGAGATAAGATCTGTCGGCTGATCGATCAGTTATTTGAGAAAAAAATAGAATATGTCAGACATCCGAAGTACATAGAGATACAGGATGATTCCATGGTGGAAAAAGTTTTGCAGATGGTAAAGCTTTCCGATTATGTCGATTATATGGAAGAAGACTGGCTGGATGATGATGAACTTTCGGGAATTGATGAAGATGAGATTGTGTATGTGTCGTCACATGGGGTGTCTTTGCAGAATTGTCATTTTCCCAAGCAGGTAGTACAAAAGGATTGTTGTAAGAAGGCTTTTGTGCGTGGCATATTTCTGGCAGCAGGATCGGTCAACGATCCACAGAAGGCATATCATTTTGAAATTGTCGTACATAACAGGGAGATGGCACAGTCTGTTCAGGAAGTAATAAAAAGTTTTTCTTTGGATGCGAAGATCGTAAAGAGGAAAAAATACTATGTGGTCTATCTGAAAGAAGGATCCATGATCGTAGATATTCTGAATGTGATGGAAGCGTATGTCGGATTGATGGATATGGAGAATGTCAGAATATTAAAAGATATGCGAAATGATATCAACCGCCGGGTCAATTG
>HF987853.1:7835-15171 GCA_000431135.1 Clostridium sp. CAG:590 | reverse complement strand
GACCGCCAATATTAAGAAAACGGTAAATGCGGCAAGACGGCAGATAGAAGATATTGAATATATTGAACGTACAAAGGGATTGCGATATCTAAATGATTCCCTGCGTTCGTTAGCAGAGATCCGGTTAGAGGAACCGGATGCCAATTTGGCGGAATTGGGACAAATGTTGAATCCACCGGTATCAAAGTCCGGTGTGAATCATAGACTTAGAAAAATAAGCAGCATAGCGAATGCTTTGCGAGAGGATAACCGGATTTAAGGAGGAAAGAAAATGGTTAGTAAGACAATCAAGGTGAATTTGGCAGCAGACGCAGAGGCAAGACCGGTAGCAGTATTGGTGCAGAAGGCCAGCCAGTTTGACAGCAAGGTGTATATTCAGTCAGGTGACCGCAAAATTAATGCAAAGAGTATTATGGGAATGATGAGCCTTGGACTTGCACAGAACGAGGAAGTGATTGTTTCTGCGGAGGGTACGGATGAAGCAGAGGCAGTGGATAACCTTACAGACTATCTAAGAAATGCAGGCTGATACTGTACTTTTAAGTTTTACTGTGATAAGATGGTATATATAATTATATTAATATGCCGATAGTAATAATAGTACAGTAAGAATACGAACATGGAAGTTCGGCCTGAATTTAAAGGAGTGGTGATAATGTCAGGGATGAATGGTATCTGGGGTAACATGAATACGAATAACGTATCCTATTTGTTTGGAAGCAGTACAAGAACCAATACAGCCGGTGGCAATATGCTAGGAATTGATCTTGCGGAGTATTCTTCAATTACAAGAGGCTCTTACAGCAAATTGATTAAGGCTTATTATGCGAAGTATGGAAACACCAAAAAGGCTACACAGGATCTGGCTTCCGATAATGACACAACAGACCAGAGAATGAATATTAAATCATATGCAGAAGATCTGAATAAGGCAGCAAACACATTGATGCAAAAAGGAAAAGATTCTGTATTTAACAAGGTGGAGACAAAGGATGAGACAACCGGAGTAACCGGCAAGGAGTACGATACAGATAAGATTTACAAAGCGGTCAATGGATTGGTTGAATCTTATAATAAGTATATCAAAAAGGCAGGTAACAGCACAGATAATTCCGTACTTCGGCAGGCAGTGAAAATGGTGCAGAATACATCCGTTAATAGCGGATTGCTTGGTAAGATTGGTATTAAGGTCGGTGCAGATAACACTTTGAGTATTGATGAGGAAACATTTAAAAAAGCAGACATGTCTACTGTTCAGAGCCTGTTCAGTGGCAAGGATTCCTATGGCGGTCAGATTCAGGCTGCTGCATCGAAGACATACCAGAGTGTGAACAACTCATTTGGTAATCAGAATTCTTACACGGCAGCAGGAACACTGGGTAATTATTCCACGGGTAATATATTGGATCGTTTACTGTAATAATATAATTTTACAAGAGAAGAAACATTTTGTTAAGAACGTCAAAGAGGATTGTCTTTGACGTTCTTATTTTTTGTAAAGATTGTAGTCTTTCTTTGCTTGCCCTTTAATATACAGTATGATAAAATAAAACTAATTGTAATTTGGTCTAGGCCGATGGAGTGGCTGCGGTTTCATTTGCCGTGTGGACCGTATCTGATGGGGTAACCATTTAAGAATATAGAAGAAGTAGGTGAAGAGAATGGGGCGTTTTACTAATTTTCTGAATAAGATTCCTTTTATGAGGAAGACTGCTGCACCGGAAGTGGAGCAGACGAATAACGTAGAGAAACAGTATAACAAAGCAAAAGAATTAATCGAGCATGGTATTTCGGAAGAAGCGATCAAGGCATTGAATCAGATTGCGGATATCGGCATGATGGAAGTGCAGTATCAGCAGTATGGCTGCGAGGCACTTAAGATTCTGGGTGAAGTGTATGAGACCGGTAAATATCAGAATATTAAGGCAAAGGTAGACCGGGAACTGGCTGCGAAATATTATGAGAGATACATCAAACTGGTTGAAGATGGGAATTTGTTATATAAGCTTGGCTTGTTAATGTTAGATGTCCAGAATTTTTCGAAGGCGATCAGTTATTTGGAAAAGGCGGCTTCTTACAATGTCAATCAGGCATTTATGCGTTTAGGTGATATTTATGAAAAGGGATTGAACCGGATTGATGAGAACGGACAAAAAAGTGATTTTATCATCCCGGCTGATATAGAAAAAGCCAAATCATGGTATCAGAAACTGGCTGACAAGGGGGATGACAAGGCAAAGGCTGCAGTAGAACGGATTGAATATAACGCAACCCATGCAGATAGTATAGAGTTTGAAGAAAAGGATAAGATCTATTCACAGATTTCAGAACGCAGGAAGGCAAGGGGAGTGGAATTCCATTATAAGCCGAATGATGCAACAAAGTTACAGTACCAGTATACATACGTGCATGATCAGGTAGAAGGGTATATTCACAAGCTTCCGAAAGACTGGGTAAAAAGTATTGATGTAGAGACGGATGAAGAATATTATGCACCGAGTCATACTTATACGGATTTTGCAATATATGTAACATACACAACTGTTCCGAAGGAATCTGAGCGTAAGATTGATGATTATTTGTATTATCAGAATGAGGCATATGATTGTGATCTGAATATTACACCGTATATTACAGAGTATGCAAATGGTATTTCTGCCCGTTTTTATCATAAGGATTTCGATAAAGGTATTGTATCATTTGTGTTCAAACAGAAGAACCGGTGGGCGTGCCTGCGTTTTGTATGTTCCACAATGGATATTATGGAACAGTATAATGAGATTATTTTTGAGGTGGCAAATTCATTTGCATTTGTAATCCCGACATTATTGAGTAATAAGAGCGCAAACCGTACAGAGATTCAATATTATAATGAAGCACTTTACTATTATAATATGGAGGACTATGACAAAGCGATGAATAATGCACTGATCGCTTTACAGCATGGCAGTACAAAAGCAAGTTATCTGTTGATCGAATTGTATTTTGATGAAGATAGTCCATATCGTGATATTTCTAAGACAATCAGTTATGCAAAGGAATTGTTTGAGTCGAATAAGGATCCGGATCTCGCATTTTTGATCGGTACAATTTATGACCAGCAACTGAAAGAATATGCAGAAGCGAAGAAATGGTATGAGAACGCAGACCGTTTGAATCATAAGAGAGTTCCATTCTATCTTGGACGTTTTTACTATTATGGATTAACAGCTGACGGTAAGCGTGACGGCAAGAAGGCATTAGAATATCTGAAGAGAGCCTTAGAGAATGGAATTTTTGAAGCAGAGCCATATATTCGTGATATTGAGAGTCTTGGGGCACCGGATGAATTACAGGCAACCATTGACAAATGGGAACGTGCAGTTCAGGAAGGCATTGCAGATACTGCGTTTAAGGTAGCAATGAATAAGAAAGAGCAGGTATTTTATCTTGCCGATGATGAGGAGATTGAGCAGGCATTCCTGAAGGCAATTGAATTAGGCAGTGTTCAGGCAGCTTATGAATATGGTGCATACTGTCAGGTCAGGGAAAAAGAAGAAGGCTATAATGGACCGGTCAAGAGCCTGGATTATTTCTACAAAGCCTATGAAGCTGGATATCGGGATTTCAGCAAGGAATATCTGTATCAGGTTATTGAGCATAAGATATCTCAGGGAGTAACACCGGAAGAACGTTTGAAGTTATACTATGATGTTGCGGCAAAAGGTTCTATTCCTGCAGTTAAGAAGGTGTTAGAGAGTGTAGATGTATTAGATGATTCTATCCGGAATCTGTATGAAGGATTAAAAGAGGTTGTAAAGGCCGGAGATGTAGATGCTTTGAGTTCGATGCATTTAATTGAAGAGAAGTTCAAAGAATTATTGAACCCAGTGGAGAATAGTTCTTCTAAGGTAATTCAGAACAAATTCTTCCGCTTACAGGTACCAAAAAGTTGTACAGCTGTGATCAATGATGAAGGCGGAACCATTCGTTTTGCGGATTCAGCAGTGGAATTTGCGGTAGCAGAGATGCCGGTACGCGTAGATTCTGAAGAAGAATATAACAAAGTATTTAATCTCATTTATAAGGAGTATGCCGGTGAGGAGAATGCCGAGATACTGGTTGCCAATTCCAGAATGGTTGGTTCCGGTATGTTGACACGGAAAGCGGGCAATAATAAATACAGCATTTTGCTGATCAGTTCTAAGAACCAGTATTTGTTCAAATTAAGTTCGATCGATCGACGGGAATTGATGCGATTCAAAGAGCAGGCATTGGACATTGCGCTTACATTGGTTGAGTCCGGTGAGATTTATGTGGCAACAGGAGATAAGGCTAATAAGCATATCGGTCTTACACTTCTTATGTCAGGAACGAGTGACAACAGTATGCTTTCTATCAGTAAAGAGGATGAAGATGATGGACTGGTGTTTGTATAGGATAGATAAATGATGTGACAAGGAGTGAAAGAGGGGTGTAGTATGTGCCCCTCTTTCTTTGGCAGAGAGATAAGATGATTACAGTAATGATCGACACGGCAAGTAAAGTGCCTATTTATGAGCAGATATACACATATATCAGAGAAGAGATCCGGAATGGAGGAATTGCTTGCGGAACCAGACTTCCTTCGAGCAGAGGACTGGCGAATTATCTGGAAGTGAGTCGTAACACGATCGATATGGCGTATGGCCAGCTTATCTCGGAAGGATATATGGAATCCATCCCCAAAAAGGGATATTATGTCTGTGCGTTAGAGAACTTATATGATGATGGATTGTATAGGGAGAGAAAAGACCATATAGAAGTACCGATTGACAGGACGGAACAACAAACGGACTTGCAGCGGCAGAAGTCGGAATATATCGTTGATTTTTCCTTAAGTGGTGTGGACATGGATTATTTTCCGTATAGTAAATGGCGGAAATTAACGAAGGAATGTCTGATTGATGATAATAAGGAACTTTTCTTGGCAGGTGCCCATCAGGGAGATCTTGAACTGCGGCGGGCGGTTCAGACGTATCTGCATCAGGCAAGAGGGGTGCAGTGTGATGTGTCACAGATCATAATCGGTGCAGGGAGCGATTACATGCTGTTGTTACTCAGCCGTATCATGGATGAGCATAATGTGGTCGCCATGGAGAATCCAACGTATAAGCAGGCATACACGATTTTTCAAAGTATGGGGTATGTTATTGTTCCGGTATCGGTGGACGATCAGGGAATGAATATTGATGAATTGCGGAAGACGGATGCAAATGTGGCATATGTTACACCGTCTCATCAGTTTCCGCGGGGAACGGTTATGTCGGCAAACCGGAAACGGCAGTTGTTAGCCTGGGCGGCTGCAAAGGAAAATCGATACATTATTGAGGACGATTATGACAGTGAATTCCGTTATGCAGGCAAACCGATTCCGGCATTGCAAAGTCAGGATCCTTTTGGAAAAGTTATCTATATCGGTACACTATCGAAAGTCATTGCACCTGCGATCCGGTTAAGTTACATGGTGTTACCGCAGGAATGGATGGAACGTTATCACAAAACAGCAGGGTTCTATTTTTCGACGGTATCCCGGATTGATCAGTGGGTTATCAGCCGGTTCTTTTTGCAGGGACATTTTGAACGGCATTTGAACCGGATGAGAAAGGTGTATCGCATGAAACATGAATGTATTTTGCAGGAGTTGAAAAATGCAGGATTGGACGTAAAGATAGAAGGGGAGAGTGCAGGATTACATTTACTTCTTGCATTTGGTGAAAAGACGGTGCATGCGGCAGAGGTGGAGCGGCAGCTTGTGGAGGAGGCCGCACAGGAACAGGTAAAGGTGTATGCACTTGCAGATTATTATATTCGGGAAGAAGAAAGAGTTCCCACTATTTTGATCGGGTTTGCAAGACTGAAAGAGGAAGAGATTGTGGATGGAGTTGCACGTTTAAAAAGAGCGTGGATGAATAGACAGAAAGGATAACAGGAGGGCTTGATATGTACCGGATAATAATGAATGACCTGATGGAATGGTATGAAAAGGCACAGGATAAGGTACTTGTTTTGAAAGGTGCAAAAGGTGTGGGTAAGACCTGGACGATGATTGATTTTGGACAGGGATTTTTTAAACATCTTATATATGTGAACTTGGAAAAAGATGAAGATGCCCAGATGTTGTTCAAACAGGGAAGCAGAGTAAAGGCGGATAAATTGTTAGCGGCATTATCATTATTTTGCAGCCAGCGATACGAGGAAGGAAATACGATACTTGTATTTGACGAAGTACAGAAATATCCGAAAGCGGTCGAAGCAATTATGAGTATCAAGCATCAAAAACCGGAACTCCCGGTGTGTATGATCTCTTCAACCGTAGGAACGATCGTTCATGAGGCAGAGTATAAGGAGGAGTGGTATCCGCTCATCTTATATCCGATGACGTTTGAGGAATTTCTTACTGCAAATAAGGCGCAGGATCTGTGTAAACATATAGAGAATCAGAAGTTAGAACCGGTAGGTGAAGATGTGATAGAACAGATTACAGAATATCTGAAGATCTTCTACATTGTCGGAGGAATGCCGATTGTTGTTCTTGACTATGTGAAGAATAAAGATCTGAATCGGGTAGATGCAATCTTAAAAGCACTTCTGATGCGGACACAGGAATATATAGAGGCAGAGGTTCCTAAAGCGTATGCCGCAAAGGTAGATCGTATATGGAAAAGCATACCGGCACAGATGGAAAAAGATAACCGTAAATTCATGTATCAGTATGTGGATGAGAAAGCGAGAGCAAGAGAATATGAAAAGTCGGTAAATTGGCTGGTAGATACAGGTCTGGTACGGAAAATTAACCGGATAAAGGAAGGGATTGCGCCGCTTGCCTTGCAGGTGGATGACAAATCCTTTGAATTGTATCATTTAGATCATGGGTTGCTGCGTGTGATGTGCGGTGTCAGTTACAAACAGGTGCAGGCGGCAAAGGAACCAATGGAAGATGCAAATGGAGCATTGTTAGAACAACTGGTACTGTCAGAACTGACGATGAACCATACAGTTGATAACCTGTATTTTTGGATCTCAGGGGCAACTGCAAGAGTTGATTTTGTGTTTGAAGATGACGGAGAGGTGGTTCCGGTAGATGTACAGTCGCGTATTCGACGGAAAGCACAGAGCATGAAAGTGTTCAATGCCAAATACCGTAACCATATGGCAATCCGCATTTCCTTAGACGAATTGGGTTTCTCTAAGGGAATCCTCAACATACCATTATATGGCCTTTGGAACTTTTGATAGCACGAAGCCGGGCAGCCATACATTCACTGAGCACGTGGGAGCTTGCTCACTAAGTGCCCAGTGAATGTATGGCTAAATG
>HF987853.1:7404-7742 GCA_000431135.1 Clostridium sp. CAG:590 | reverse complement strand
TTGTGAACAACAACTGGTGGAAACATTTAAAAACAATAAATCATCATAAATGGCTTGTCATGAAGAACTGTTTTCGACTTGGCATGTACAAACAGGGACTACTACATGATCTTTCCAAATACAGTCCGACCGAGTTTTTGGTAGGCGTAAAATATTATCAGGGAAACCGTAGTCCGAACAATGCGGAGCGGGAAGATAAGGGGTACACATCGGCATGGCTGCACCATAAAGGCAGAAATAAACACCATTTAGAATATTGGTTAGATTATGATCTGGTAAATGGCGGGGTAACCGGAATGAAAATGCCGGTGAAGTATGTGGTAGAGATGTTCTGCGAC
>HF987853.1:581-7369 GCA_000431135.1 Clostridium sp. CAG:590 | reverse complement strand
AGCAGGAATTACAATAAAGATGCATATACGGATCGAATGCCCCTGGAATATTTCCAAAAGGGAAAGGCCAAAGCATTACTGCATCCGGAATCTGCAGCGTTACTGGAAAAACTCCTTACCATGTTAGCGGAGCAGGGCGAAGATAAGACATTTGACTACATTAAGCGCGAGATTTTGACAAAAGAAGTCAGGAGAGAGAAGATATGAGTTTTACACATTTACATGTGCATACAGAATACAGTCTGTTAGATGGGGCATCCAAGATTCCGGAACTGGTACATCAGGCAAAAGAATTGGGAATGGATAGTATTGCGATCACGGATCATGGGGTTATGTATGGCGTGATTGATTTTTATAGAGCTGCAAAAAAGGAAGGAATTAAGCCGATCATTGGATGCGAAGTGTATGTGGCACCCGGTTCACGGTTTGATAAGGAAGCAGGAAAGAATGAGAACCGATATTATCATCTGGTATTATTGGCGGAAAATGATACCGGATATCACAATCTGATGAAGATTGTTTCACGCGGATTTACGGAAGGCTATTATTACAAGCCGAGAGTAGATCGTGAAGTGTTACAGGAATTTCATGAGGGGATCATCGCACTTTCAGCATGTTTGGCAGGTGAAGTAGCAACTTATCTGCGTCAGGGTTTTTATGAAGAAGCTAAAAAAGCAGCACTCGAACACGTAGAGATATTTGGCGGGAATAATTATTTTTTAGAGTTGCAGGATCATGGAATTGACGATCAGCAGACGGTTAATCAGGGCTTGCTTCGTATGTCACAGGAGACTGGTATTCCGTTGGTAGCGACCAATGATATTCACTATGTAAAGAAAGAAGATGCCGAAGCACACGATATTTTACTATGTATTCAGACAGGTAAAAAAGTGGCAGACGAAGATCGTATGCGGTACGAGGGGGGACAATATTATCTTAAGTCTCCGGAAGAAATGGAGACTTTATTTCCTTATGCAAAACAGGCATTGGAAAATACAGGAAAGATTGCCGAACGGTGTAATGTGGAGATTGTATTCGGTGAACAAAAAGTGCCGAAATATGAAGTGCCGGAAGGATTTACATCGTATTCCTATCTGAAAGCACTCTGTCAGGAAGGACTGGAGCGGCGGTATGATCCTGTGACTCCGCAGTTACAGGAACGATTGGACTACGAGTTGTCCACCATTGAAACAATGGGATATGTCGATTATTTCCTGATTGTATGGGATTTCATCAAATATGCAAAAGATCATGGGATCGCAGTTGGTCCGGGACGTGGTTCTGCAGCCGGTTCCATTGTCAGCTACTGTTTAGAGATTACCAATATTGATCCAATCCGGTTTAATCTTCTGTTTGAGCGATTCCTTAATCCGGAACGTGTCACGATGCCGGATATTGACGTGGATTTTTGCTATGAGAGACGACAGGAAGTAATCGATTATGTCGTTCGCAAATATGGAAAAGAAAAGGTTGTGCAGATCGTGACCTTTGGAACGATGGCTGCCCGGATGGTAATTCGGGATGTCGGTCGTGTGTTGGATATGCCATATGCGGCAGTAGACCGTATTGCAAAAATGATCCCAATGGGGCAGAACGGGCATAACCCAACCATCAAAGAAGCATTGACAATATCTTCTGATCTGAAGAAAGCCTATGATGAAGAAGAGGATGTTCGTTATCTGCTGGATATGTCACAGAGATTGGAAGGACTTCCAAGACATGCTTCTATGCATGCGGCAGGTGTCGTGATCGGTCAGAAAGCAATTGATGAATTTGTTCCGTTATCAAGAGGATCAGAAGATGCAATCACAACACAGTTTACGATGACAACGATTGAGGAATTAGGACTTCTGAAGATGGATTTTTTAGGTCTGCGTACCCTTACGGTGATTCAGGATGCAGTTCGTAATATCAAACAGAGCAAAGGGATTGATATTGATATCGATCATTTGAATATGGAAGATCCGGAAGTGTATGATCTGTTATGTACCGGTCAGACGGACGGCATTTTCCAGCTTGAAAGTAATGGAATGAAGAGCTTCATGAAAGAGTTAAAGCCTCGTAATATTGAAGATATTATTGCGGGAATCTCTCTGTATCGTCCGGGACCGATGGATTTTATTCCATTATATATCAAGGGAAAAGAACATCCGGAGACGATCACATATGATTGTCCACAGTTGGAGAAGATCTTGTCACCGACTTATGGTTGTATTGTATATCAGGAACAGGTTATGCAGATTGTTATGGAGCTTGCAGGGTACACGCTTGGGCGAAGTGATCTGGTACGTCGTGCAATGTCAAAGAAAAAGGGTGACGTAATGCAGCGGGAACGCCAGAATTTCGTTTATGGTAACGAGGAAGAACACGTTCCGGGATGTATCAATCGTGGTATTGATGAGAAGACAGCGAATAAAATCTTTGACGAAATGATCGATTTTGCAAAATATGCTTTTAACAAGTCCCATGCGGCAGCTTATGCGGTAGTAGCATATCAAACGGCTTACCTGAAATGTCATTATCCCGCAGAATTTATGGCAGCATTGATCACGTCGGTATTGGATCGTACGGATAAGGTATCGGAGTATATTGCGCATTGCAGAAAATTGGACATTCCGATCCTTCCACCGGATATCAATGAGGGATACAGTCAGTTTTCCGTATCCGGAAATGCAATACGATACGGATTGTCGGCATTAAAGAGTGTGGGCAGACCGGTAATTGATGCGATCGTGGCGGAACGGGAAGCACATGGCAGATATCGCGATCTGAAGGACTTTATCAGCCGTTTATCGAACAAAGAAGTGAACAAACGTACCATTGAAAGTTTTATAAAATCCGGTGCATTGGATAGCTTTCCGGCAAATCGCCGGCAGATGATGATGATCTATGTACAGTTGATCGATCAGGTAAATCAGGAGAAAAAAAGTGCCATGACCGGGCAGATGTCCTTGATGGATCTGCTTGGAGAAGAAGAGAAGAAGGCATTTGATATCAGATATCCGGATGTTGCGGAATATGAAAAGGAAGAGAAATTAAGCTTTGAAAAGGAAGTGCTGGGTATCTATGTCAGCGGGCATCCATTAGAGGATTATCAGAATCTGATGGATACGAATATCAATGCAACCACACATGATTTTATAGCGGATGCAGAGACAGGTGAAACGGTTGCCAAGGACCAGATATATTATACGATTGGCGGCATGATTGCAGCAAAGACCGTAAAGATGACAAAGAGTAATCAGAATATGGCATTTATTACATTGGAAGATCTGCTGGGTTCTCTTGAAGTAGTTGTATTTCCAAAGAAGTATGAGCAGTATCGCAGTATATTAGAGCCTGATTCCAAGATTCTGGTATATGGAAGGGCATCCATCAGTGAGGATGAGGGAAAACTTTTGTTAGAACGTGCGGTATCCTTTGATGAGATTCCGAAACATGTATATGTGCAGTGCCTGAATAAAGAGGCATATACACAGCAGGAAAATGCGATCTATGATATCATTGATAAATATCCGGGAAGCAGTCCGGTAACGGTCTGTCTGAAGGAAGAGCACCAGAGCAAAGATCTTGGCAGACAATTCTATTTGAAGGCGGGCGAAGAAGCAATTGGTGAGTTGAAACAACTGTTAGGAGAAGGAAAAGTATTGTGCCGTCAGGAAAAGTGGAATCCGGGACGATAGGCAATACATGGAGATCATCACGGGAGGAAAGAGTGACAGATCATGATTACAAGCACATCAAATGATAGGATCAAGAGAATAATTAAATACAAAAAGTCGGCAAAAGAACGTAGAAAAGAAGGAGTATTTATTGTAGAGGGGATTCGTATGTTTTTGGAGATTCCGGAGGCGGTCTGCAGGGAAGTGTATATGACACAGGATTTTCTGACGCATAATAAGAGCAGGATACCGGATTATCTGTTAGAAAAGGTGGAACTGGTTGCACCACATGTAATGGAAAGCATGACGGATACAAGGACACCGCAGGGAGTGATCAGTGTGGTGAAACAACCGGTATATACAATGGACGAGGTGTGTGCCGGAAAACAGGAACAGGCACCACTGATCATTGCACTGGAAAATCTACAGGATCCGGGTAATTTAGGGACGGTCATCCGAACTGCGGAAGGAGCGGGGGTGACAGGGGTAGTAATGAGTGATGACACGGTGGATATATTTAATCCGAAAGTCGTACGTGCAACGATGGGATCTATCTTTCGTGTACCATTTTGTTATGTCGAAAATCTGACGGAATGGATCGAGAACATGAATGGTGCGAATGCAGGCACATATAGTGCACATTTACAGGGAACAAGTTTTTACGACTTTGATTATCAGAAACCGACAATTTTCTGCATTGGAAATGAGGGCAATGGATTAAGCGATGCGCTCTCCCAGGTGACGAAATATAAAATTCGTATTCCAATGATGGGAAAAGTAGAGTCGTTAAATGCCGCAACTGCGGCAACGGTACTGATGTATGAGGCAATGCGACAAAGAAATACGAAATCCCGACAAAACTAGTCCTTTTTAGAAGAAAAATCCCCGTTCTATAAATCGACTTTCTGTACTAATATATAGTACATGATAAATGTTTTTTAAACGATTCAACACAATATGTGGTATTTGGCATTTATTATGCGAACAAGAATTATGAGGTACATGGAAGGAGAAAAAACATGACAGAAAAAGCATTAAGTAACAATCAGGCAGTAGTAGCAGGAGAGATCATTTCCGAGTTTTCCTTTAGCCATGAAATATTTGGTGAAGGATTTTATATGGTAGATCTTCTAGTGAATCGGTTAAGCGATGCAACGGATGTGATTCCGCTGATGGTTTCAGACCGTCTGATTGATGTGAACCGGTCACACATTGGAGAACATATTGAGGCAAAGGGACAGTTTCGTTCATATAACAAGCATGAAGAGACAAAGAACCGGTTAATCTTGTCTCTGTTTGTCAGAGAATTAAATGTCTTAGAAGATGGGGAGGAAATGCAGCATCCAAACCAGATTTATTTAGATGGATATATTTGTAAACCACCAATCTACCGTATGACACCGCTTGGAAGAGAGATTGCAGATGTTTTATTGGCCGTGAATCGTGCATACGGTAAGTCTGATTATATTCCCTGTATCTGCTGGGGGAGAAATGCCAGATTCGCAGGTAAGCTTGAAGTTGGCGAACATGTAGCAGTCTGGGGACGAATCCAGAGCAGGGAATATCAGAAAAAGTTGGAAAATGACGAGGTGATCAATCGTATTGCATATGAAGTTTCCGTTAGTAAAATGGAGTGCTTAGAATAATTTCATTTGAAAAGATTGCTTTTTGTGAAAGAATATGCTAGGATAATCGTATTTCCGGGGCATCTTTCATATAGTACATAGAGGAAGAAAGCCTTAGAAAGCCATCGTATTGATGCAGTAACATATATTATGAGGTGGAAAGATATGAAAAATGTACATATTATTTACGGTGCCGGTTATGGTAAGACAGCAGCAGCCATGGGATTTGCAGTGAAGGCAGCGGGAGCGGGACAGACCGTGACGATTGTGCAGTTTTTAAAAGGAAGCGATGCGGATTACAGCATCTTAAGCCAGTTTGATGAGATTCGGTTCTTTACATTTGAGAACAGTGAGAAACCGTACGGACAACTGACTTTTGAAGAACGGGAAGAGCAACGTGCGAAAGCAAAGAACAGCTTTCACTACGCAAAGAAGGTTATCGATACCGGAAGTGCCGATGTAGTGATTTTGGATGAAGTGTTAGGGTTGATGGATTACAATATCTTTTGTACGGAAGATTTTGAGGAATTACTGTCGATCGACAGTGACGTGAAAGTGATATTAACAGGACGTTGTTGTCCTGATGCAATTAAGAGAAAGGCTTCGATGTTGTCACATATTGAGGCGAATTAGACGAATATAAGAGAAGAAAAAGGATTGTTGTATTGTATCAGGATACTTGCAATGATCCTTTTTTGTGTGAGTTGATTGGATGATTTTGCTTTTTGCGGAAATGAACTCTGACGGGAGTTCCGGCATGTGTGATAGGGTGTTGACAGTCAATTTATATAGTGATATCATTACATCAATAATGTGATAAAATGTAACGTCGATGTGTAGAGGCGCATGTGTCAAGAGTAACAGTTTGGACAGATAAGGATGGATGAAGAATTGTGAAAGGGGCTCATGCCGAAGAGGATGATCACCTTATCGGTCATTTATCTGGATGTGCAGTTAAGAGCTGTATGTCTGTCACCGATAGAGGATTTCAGATAAGCAGGAATCAGGTGGAGTGCTACGGAAAGAAGAAGGAATACGCTTCGTTGGCACTGCTGGCGGAGCGTTTGTTTACATTATAATATAATTTATATGTAAGAAAAGGAGAAGAGAGTATGTCAATTTTTACAGGATCAGCAGTAGCATTGGTAACACCATTTAAGGAAGATGGAGCAGTAGATTTCGATCAGTTGAAATCATTAGTAGAGTATCATGTAGAGAATAAGACGGATGCGATCGTTATCTGCGGAACAACAGGCGAAGCTTCTACGATGACAGAAGAAGAGCATATGGAAGTGATTGCAAAGTGTGTAGAGTATGTGGCAAAGAGAATCCCGGTTATTGCAGGAACCGGTTCGAACTGTACAGAGACAGCGATTAAGTTATCGAAGGAAGCACAGGAAGTAGGAGCTGACGCACTTTTGGTTGTAACACCATATTATAATAAGGCAACACAGGGTGGTCTGATCAAACATTATACAGCAATTGCCAATGCAGTGGATCT
>HF987853.1:0-567 GCA_000431135.1 Clostridium sp. CAG:590 | reverse complement strand
TCTTCCGATCATTATGTATAATGTACCGGGCAGAACCGGTTGTAATATTCAGCCGGCAACCGCAGTTACACTTGCTAAGAATGTGAAGAATATCGTAGCGATCAAAGAGGCTTCCGGTAACATTTCACAGGTTGTCAAGTTGGCACAGTTAGCAGACGGATGTATCGACATTTATTCCGGTAATGATGATCAGGTTGTACCATTGCTTTCTTTGGGTGGTAAGGGTGTCATCTCTGTAACAGCTAATATTATTCCGGAAGATACACATGATATGGTACAGAAGTATTTGGATGGAGATGTAGCGGGCTCTCTTGCATTACAGTTAAAAGCGATTGATCTGTGTGATGCAATGTTCTGCGAAGTCAATCCAATTCCGGTTAAGAAGGCTGTAGATCTTGCCGGCCTTTGTAACGGATATGTAAGAATGCCTATGACAGAGGCAGAACCGGCTAGTGTAGAGAAGATCAGAAAAGCAATGAGCGAGTACGGCATCAAAATCGTAAATGACTAAATCCCTTGCACAGCGTGAGGATCGGACGTGCAAAATATTTAGGGTGTAGTATCAGT
>HF987852.1 GCA_000431135.1 Clostridium sp. CAG:590 | reverse complement strand
CGTCCGTCTTACTCACGCTGTGCAGGATCGATATTATGCGAGCATTGCCTCAATATCAGACTTCGACTGCACTCCGATACTCATATTGACCTTCTCGCCGTTCTTGAATACCAGCAAAGTCGGAATTGACATCACCTTGTAATCAATTGCGAGGGATGGCTCCTCATCAATGTTCACCTTACATACTTTGATCTCCGGATGTTCCTCTGCGATCTGGTCTACAATCGGAGAAAGCATCTTACAAGGTCCACACCATGCTGCCCAGAAATCAACCATTACAATTCCTTCTGTCTTCAATACTTCCTGTTCAAAATTATCTGCTGTTACACTTATAACTGCCATATTCATGTCCTCCTGTCTCTACACAACATATTGATAAACAGCCACATAGTAAAACGGCTGTCGAATTATTTCTTTCTATTTAGACTATACCAAATCTAAAGAATTATGCAACCACTATTGATATAATTCTTATTATAATAGTGATAAAATTCCGCAAATAATCACTATACTTATAAAGATTCCTCATCTTCAATAAATATACAGGATTGTTATATTTTAATCTGTGAATGTTATATCAAAACACCTTCGTTTGCGTTATATTCATCATGCTATAAATGAAAGGAGGGCTTATTATGTTAAAGTTAAAAACATCAAACGGTTCAAAAGATTTGACAGAGGGAAAACCTATGAACCTGATCTTGGGATTCGGTCTTCCTCTATTACTAGGATTACTATTTCAGCAGTTTTACAATATGATGGATTCGATCATCGTTGGTCAGATGCTGGGTGTCAATGCATTGGCCGCTGTTGGTTCCACCGGATCGATCAATTTTATGATATTAGGTTTTTGTATTGGTGTCTGTAACGGTTTTGCAATTCCGGTGGCCCAGGCATTCGGAGCCAAAGATCAGACAACCTTAAAAAGATATATTACTAACGGAATGTGGGTATCGATCTTCTTTGCAGCCGTCTTAACGGTCATTATCGGTCTGCTTACCCGCAATATCTTAATCTGGATGGATACACCGTCATCCATATTAGAAGATGCTTACATATATATATTCATTATATTCATGGGCATCCCTGCAACTTTTTTATACAATATGACATCCGGTATCCTGCGCTCCCTCGGCGACAGTGTAACACCTCTTATCTTCCTGGTGTTCTCTTCGTTGTTAAACATTGTGTTAGATATTATACTGGTAAAACCAATGGGCGTTGCCGGTGCCGCAGTGGCAACCGTAACCGCACAAACCATATCCGGTATTATCTGTCTCATATACATGGTGTACAAATACCGCTCTCTTGGTTTTACAAAAGAGGATTGGAAACTTCATCCCAAATATGCCCTCAGCCTATGCGGCATGGGTATTCCGATGGGACTCCAATATTCCATCACCGCAATTGGCAGTGTAATCCTGCAGACAGCCGTTAATTCCATGGGTGAAACCATTGTTGCAGCAGTTGCAGCAGGATCAAAGATCAGTATGTTTGCCTGCTGTCCATTTGACGCCATGGGTTCCACAATGGCAACCTACGGCGGACAAAATGTCGGTGCCAGAAAATTAGACCGCATCCATCAGGGATTAAAAGATTGTACCAAGCTAGGATTCTTATATTCCGTACTGGCGCTGATCTTCATGATCATATTTGGTCAAAAACTTGCACTATTATTCGTAGATGCTAAAGAAACGCAACTGATCCATTACATATATGTCTTCTTAATCGGCAACGCTGCATTCTATACATTACTTACATTAGTAAATGTTGTCCGGTTCATGATTCAGGGATTGGGATATCCTACATTTGCAATTCTTGCAGGCGTATGTGAAATGTTCGCACGGGGAATTGTAGGATTCTTCTTAGTTCCTGCATTCGGATATATCTGTGTTGCAATTGCCAGTCCGGTAGCATGGTTGTGTGCAGATCTCTTCTTAGTTCCTGCCTACTTCTACGTTATGCACCGGTTGCGTGATAAATTATCACAGAAACAACCTGAAAAAATTCAAGGCTCTGCCTCCCGGAATACTGATATCCACTACAAAACAGCAGAAAAAATATCATAATTCATATTCTTCTCTTTTGAAGAATATATTGCAAATTCAATTGCTCTGAATGTATGACAATGTGCATTCAGGGCTTTTTTAAATGTACGGGCGACCATCTCCGGTTCGTTCCCCGCTCTTCCCCAGCCCAACGCACCCACTACAAGAATATCTATCTGTTGCCGTGCCGCAATCTGCAGGATCATCTCAATCTGCCTCTCTAATTGCGTGCTCTCTGTCTGACCTCTCCGGCAATCTCCTTCTGACTTCTTGTTATAAACACCCACTTTCCCTGCTGCACAGCTTATAACATCAAATGCATACCATTCCTGTTCCGGCAGAAGCACAGGAAATTCCGCATCTTGTCCGACTCCGATCACATCCGGTATATAGATGCAGGAATTCCCATACCCTGCCTCCGGCATTCTCCTGTTCTCTCCATAATATTGCTGCATCCACCGTTCTGTATGCAGGCAAGGATATAAGGTAGAACAACGACATATACCTGCTTCCTGCGTATCACTTCCGCGAATTACATCCCCGCCCGGATGCATAGGTGCCGCAAAGTTAAGTACACCTACCCTGCTGTCCGGATATTGCATCTTCCAGTTACGAACTGCTTCCAGTGCGCGATGTTCCGTAACTACAATATCTGTCACTCTTTGTTCTCTCTTCCATTGTCCTTCCTTTCCCTCCTGTGCCGGATACAGTACACTATTCTCCCGTGCACGCATCACCTTATCCAACAGTGCAGGATTCGATTCACATAATAAAATTGTCTGTTCAAAAATAGAGATCTTCTTCTCCTGTGCCTTCCAATATGCCATAACCATTCCTCCTTCTGCAAAAGTCATTGCAACAGATATGTTCAAATCATAATGCCTTTATTGCGTTAAATTATTCAATTAACGGTATCTTTCATACCTTGTAAGCAGATTCTACCTCAATTAGTGTCCAATAAATTGGACACTTCCGCAAAATTGTCAAAAAAAATGAGCTGTATCCGTTGGATACAACCCATCTTTTTCTCTATTGTGCCTGCGGCTTTGTTCCGTCTATTCTCGATGTCATAATGTCCATCGCCCATGGTGCACTAATCTGAACAAATCCTTCGCCTGTTTTTTCTTCTACAAGATCTTTTAATTTCTCTTTCATATCTTCATATATATCCATGTTGATATCTGCGATCACCGGCGGCTTGTTATCAAAGATCAGAACCCATTGATATCCCTCACCGGAAGATTTCTTATCAAAATACAATCCTAAGATCTTGCTGTCTTTTGCGATATTCTTCTTAAATGCAGGAACATATACTAATTTCATGGTCTCGATATAACGGTCATCCAATCCTTCATCAAAGATCAAAACCTTTTCCCTCAACTCATTATCATTCCGAACAACCCGGTATGTATAACCTCCCTGTGCCAATCTTAACCGGTTATCCGTCTTTAACTTATCATTATATTCTGCAATCTCTGCCTTTTCCTCTTCCTCCAATCTTGGTGCCAGCCAGATCAGATACTTTTGTTCCATGTCATTATACAGACATTTGTAAGCAAGCGGAAATGAAAACTGACATTCCGGACAAGTCTGCTTAAAAAATGTATTATGCAATACCTTTTCTTTCTGTTCCATCTCATAAGGAATATCAATGCTATCCCATACATCTATATCTATTAATTTCCCGCATTTGGGACAAGGTATCTTTTGTTTTGTGATCTCTGACATATATTCTCTCCTTCTGCATTTCTCCGAACTCCGGCTCATATTATTACACGAAATCCTACCGTATTCTCTTGATTATAAAACGAAAATCATTATAACACAAGCCTGTTACAATGATTTTCTGATTTCTTCTATAAATTGTTACTGTACATCCGAAATGTCAGAGGAAACGATACCCTTTTCTGCATCTACCGTTACAACCGCACCGGACTTTAATATATCCGTCGCATTTTTAGCACCTAGAATAACAGGAATATCCAGACTTAAGCCGACAATTCCCGCATGAGAATTGTGTCCCTCATTCTCTACGATAATACCGGATGCCTGACGCAGCTCATCCATAATATCATTACTTGTCTCCGGCAATACAATAATATCACCTTCTTTGAAGTTATCAATGATCTCCATCTCATCTTTTCCAACACACAGGCTTGCTGTTGTCTTCCGGTTGTTAACACCGCGCCCTTTTACTAAGATATGTCCGACAACATGAACCTTGATCAGATTGGTTGTACCAGACACACCCAACGGAACCCCTGCGGTAATAACCGTAATCTCGCCCTGTTTTACATAATGTTTCTTCTCCGCCTGCTGAATTGCATGCTCAAACAGATCATCCGTATTCGTCTTCTCATCTACCATCAATGGAATGACACCCCACGAAAGATTCAACTGTCTCCATACATTCTCGTATGGACTACATCCAATAATCGGACAGGACGGACGGTACTTTGAGATCATTCGTGCCGTTTTACCGGATTTGGTAACGGTAACAATGGCGGATGCATTCAGATCCATTGCCGTTGTACAGGTTGCATGTGCGATCGCATTCGTAATATCCGGATTGACCAGACTTTCTCTGTTATTAAACCGTTTTACAAGATCAATGTCCGCCTCTGTGCGCTCCGCAATTCGAACCATCGTCTTAAGTGCTTCCACCGGATATAGTCCTGCAGCTGTTTCTCCGGACAGCATGATTGCGGAAGTTCCGTCATAGATCGCATTTGCAACGTCTGTTGCCTCTGCTCTTGTCGGTCTCGGATTCTTCATCATGGAATCCAACATCTGCGTTGCAGTAATCACGATCTTCTCTGCATTATATACTTTCTTGATGATCATTTTCTGGATGGACGGCACTTCCTCAAACGGAATCTCAACACCCATATCGCCACGCGCGATCATAACACCATCGGATACCCGGATAATCTCATCAATGTTATTTACGCCCTGCATATTCTCGATCTTAGCAATAATATTGATTGAATTACAATTCTGCTGACTTAAGATATCACGGATCTCTAAAATGTCATCCGCACTTCTGACAAAAGAAGCTGCAATAAAATCAAAGCCCTGCTCAATACCAAAAATGATATCGTCCCGATCCTTCTCACTGACATAAGGCATGGAAAGTGCAACGTTTGGAACATTAACTCCTTTATGGTTTGACACCGGGCCACCGTTCTCTACGATACAGATAATCTCCGTCTCCGTAATTGTCTCAACACGCATAGAGATCAGCCCATCATCGATCAGGATTCTGGTTCCGACCTTTACATCATTTACCAGATTCTTGTATGTGATCGATACGATCTTATCGTCTCCCTCTACTTCTCTTGTTGTCAAAGTAAATTCCTGACCATTCTTTAATTCTACTTTTCCATCTTTAAAATTCTTTACACGAATCTCCGGTCCTTTTGTATCTAATAATGCGGCAATTGGAAGTCCTAATTCTTCGCGGATCTTCTGCACTCTCTCCAGATTCTTCTTATGCTGTGCATGATCCCCATGAGAAAAGTTAAATCTCGCAACATTCATTCCCTGAATCATTAACTCTCTCAGCACCTGATCGTCTTCCGTTGCCGGTCCTAATGTACATATAATTTTTGTTTTACGCATGTTCATACTTATCTTTCCTGTGTTCCGACCTTCACCGGAACGCATTATCCTTTCTTATGCTCCATCTTCTAGTATCATCAAACAGTACTATTTTACAACAACTGTTTCATTCATTACAAGTTAAATTTGGGGAAAGTCTGTTTCTTAACCAAAACTTATCTCTTCCATTCTTTTATCCATTCTAAAACCTTGCTCTTTGTCTCTACATTGCCATTCGCAAACAATGCTTCATACTCTTCTTTGGACAGATTTTCTTTCAACATTTCCTTTCCGTCTGCATCTACAACAGCCACGGATTCATCTACAAAACATAACGGTGGAAACATCACACACCACCAGTTCTGCCCTTCCGCCTTTCCAATGTCGATTCGGAGTGCCTGATATGTCCCTTCCGGAAATGTCAGATCTCCGTATGTTTTTGCAGGGAATTTCTCTTCTGTCACGTACACCTTTACCGGATAATCATATCCCTGTTCCACGATCGTATTGATTACTGTTGTGTAAATATTTTGCAGATTTGCCACAATTACCGATTTACTCTCACTGACATTTTTACAATCCGCAAGCAGAGGCTTTAACATCGTTACCACATCTTCTTTGACCGCCATTTTCAATGCCTGATCTTCATCCGAGTCACTATTCGCACGTACATGAAATCGCAAAATACCGGAATACGGTGCACCCTCATTCAACTTACCGTCCTCACCGTCCATCATTAATACATCCTGATCCTGCCCCTGATCAGAAAAAAGACTGCCAAGCACTGCCTGTTCTATGGAAGTTGCTTCCCCATTTTCAATTTTTTCAAATGCTTCCTGTACGGCATTATCAATGGAATCATAATTAATCGCAGTTAAATTGTCATTTTCGCCATAAGCCTTGGATACTTCACGGAAACTATTCGCCACTGCGAGAAGTGTTTGTGTAACGCCTCCTTCTTTATGTGAATGATAATACGACCATGTAGACACAAGCAGACCACCTATGATTCCTAACAAGATTGCCGCCGTCATATTCCGAAATACTTTCATAATAAATCCCTTCCTTATATTTGTTATTTATCCATGAGTATTTCCTGTCTTATCTAAATTATTCAATTCCGGGAAAATGGTACCTTGTCTGTATGCACATATTGAATCTTCCATCCCTGTTTTGCTTCCTCTATCTGACACACATAAACCGGCTCCCCCTCCCTGATATATTTTAAATAATCCTTCAGCCACGGAACTTTTGCTTTTCCCCGGTCAAATGTCTGTACAAGAGCACTGACATACGTTCCAACCGGCGTTTCCGATTGTTCTAAAAATGATACAAACTTTCCTGCATCCGTAATTCCAAGAACCGGACTTGTCTTTGCCACTTCATTGTCCTTATCAAGCTCATACAAAAAATCCGCAAATTCATCCTGCATTTTCATGTTTTCCATATCCCATAAGAGTACTTTTATATGCATTAACGATAGACTTTTCCCGCGATGTTCTTCATATTTTTCTTTTAATTCCGAAAGCGTTGCCACCTCAAAATCCACAACATTCTCTACCTGACTTTTTTCCCCAACGCGATGTTCTTTGGCAATTCCAAGATAAATATGATACAAATCCCTGTTTGTTTCCTTTGATACAAGCAGAACCGTTGCATAATCTCTTTGTTCTACATTTCTCATATCCTTACCGCATCCGGTCAGTGCTACAACACAGAACATCCCCATAAAAAGCCACATACACATTTTTTCAACTGCGTTTAATTTTCGAAATTCTTCTTTTTTTCTTTTTCTCCTCTCCTTTATTCTTGCTGTAACTTTTTCGCGATCTCTTCTCTGCTTATCCACCTTTCTTCTGCTCTTTCGCTTGCTTCCTGTAACCTCCAAAAACGGAAGAATGAGCGAAAGTGGCAGATCGATCAGTATTCCATACCATAAAAACAACAAAAGGCTATATTCATATTTAGGAAAAGAATATACCAGAATTCCAGCTATCACACATGCCGCCACCATGATCCACCAGACATGTTTCTTCGAGAACGCCTCCCTATACATCTGACGGATCATAAACAATGTATTGCAAATCAGAACAAAACATCCCGTCATAAAGAACCAGATCATCAAAATGTCAAATCGTTCTAATATTCCTAACGGAAGCCGTATATACCGCATAATTGCAATCGTTACCATCTTCTCTCCCGCTGCCCCGCAAATACCATAGATTCCAGCGATCAACACAGACAATACACACGCCAATCCGATCATTGACAGCACCGCGCTGTACGAGATTGCAATGGATGATTTTTCGTTATATACCTTTTTTAAACGCAGATAATTCTCTACCGGCAATACAAGTGGAAGCAGCAACAGACTATTTGCAGATATTTCCCAGACCGACATGTCCCCGGCGGGAATCCAGACCGACCAGTCCACCTCCCGAAACCCAAAAGCGATCATTATCGCAAAAGGTACAAACGTTATCCAGAATACCATCTCATGAATCCGTACCACTTTTTCCATTGCATGATTCGCACCATAAAATGCAACCAGTAAAAGCGGCAATAACACAAAAAGATTGGATATTTTTTCTCCTCCGCCTTCCCGCATAAACGGCACCTGTGCCTCCCCAAGTATCATGATCGCCAATAACAGATAAAATGCCAGCCGAATCGTATAACGAAGCATTGACACCATCTCCACGCACTTCTTAATGCCGGACCGGTCATCTCTTTCCCCATACATTTCCGGCATTTCTTCTTTCCATTTTCCAATCCGGTAGATCAATGTACAATAAATGACCGCTAATACAAAAAAGCACACGATTCCCCGGATCATATTATCACCAAATAGTTTTGCAGCAAAATGCGGCAGTACAAAGATACACCCTGCAAACACGGGTAATACCAATGTCCTTCGCATTTGTTTTTCGGATATCCGACCATTATTACTAAACATACTGCCCTCCATATACACTCCTTTTCCGGTTTCGCCCCGTTATTTCCTTTTATCTCATTTTTGCCGAAAACGGGTACGATTATGCCGTCTGGTGTATACCGGGCGGTCTTTCATTGTAAAGATCGGTTTCCGCAATACAAAATCCTGGAACTCAATCTCATCATCAATACTTCCTGCAGTCAGTGGCATCATATATGGAATTCCAAAGCTTTCCAGACTTGCCAAATGAATCCGGATCACTAAAATTCCGAGCATAATTCCATATAACCCCCACACCGCCCCAAGGAAGATCATCGCAAACTTTAGCAATCGGAATGTAGACGAAAAATCCTCATTCGGAATGGCAAATGATGCAATCGCGGTCAATGCAACCACAATGACAACAATGGTACTGACAAGCGCTGCATCTACCGCAGCCTGTCCGACAATCAAACCACCGACCACACCAATCGTATTTCCCATCTGTCCGGGCAGCCGGATTCCCGCCTCCCGCAGTAATTCAAACAACAGCTCCATAAGCAGCACTTCCGCCACGATCGGAAATGTCACATCGCTTCTGGCACCCACAATGGCAAGAAGGAAATCTGTCGGCAGTACCTGTGGATAATAACAGGTAATTGCTACATACAATCCCGGCAAAAGCACGGTAATATATGCTGCAAGATAGCGGATACATCTTGCAAAAGTTCCAACCGCAAACCGGTTATAGTAATCATCTGCCGCCTGAAAAAATGTATTAAATGTCGTCGGAAGTATGATCACCTCCGGCGAGTTATCCACGACAAGCACAACCCTGCCTTCCAAAATGGCGGATGCCGCCTTATCCGGTCTTTGTGTTGTCTGAATCTGCGGAAATGGTGAATACCATTTTCCCTCCAACAAATGCACCAGCATACCACTGTCATAGATTCCATCAATAGAAAAGCTCTCTAATTTCTTTTCAATGTTTTCTAATAGCGATGGATAGACAAGATCCTCCATATACATCAACCCATATACCGTGCGGGAACGCTGCCCTATCACTCCTTGTTTGAGTTTCATTTTGGGATCCTTAATTCTTCTCCGTAACAACGCTGTATCCGTCCGGAAATTCTCATTAAAGCTATCCTTCGGGCCTTTTAACCCTGCCTCTTTATCCGGCTCCGCAACCGACCTTGTCGGATATCTTTTTGTGGATAGTATCATTGCCCGTTCTTCTCCACTCACAAAAATAGCCGTATCTCCCTTTAACACTGCGGATACCGCTTCCATCATCTGATCGGTTTCCGTAAGATCGACTGCCTCCGTTTCTTTATGAAAGAACGTATCAAACACCGACTCCGTCATATCGTCTTCCACATCTCTCCATTCATACAATAGTGGTCTTGTGATCGTCCGTTCCACCATCTCATTATTTGTCAGTCCGTCAATGTATATAATGTATAACTCTACATTCCCGGTTCTTCGTTTCAGGCAGAATGTCTTCCGCACAAGATCTCCCCAGTCCGAAAATAAAGATTCCAGAATCTCTATATTTTTTGCCAGATCTTTCTCAATACAATATTCTATTTCATTTTCTTCGTTATATCTGATCTCCATAAAAAAACCTCACTCATACCAACGTGTAGCTAGTATGTGTGAGGTTATCTTATCTTATTCTCTTTTCATTATCCTGTCGTTCGGATTATAAACTATCCTGCATATTTTTGATCACGATCAGTTCCTGATTATACAAATGATGCCGCATGATCTCTTTCGCTGTTTTGACATCATTCATCAAAATTGCATTTGTAATATCATAATGTTCTTTTACCAAAACATCATGGTAAGAGAAATCTTTTACATATTCCACGCGATAGCGGTATACCTGCTCCCGTAGATTATGTGCAATGCTGATCAATCTCTGATTACCGGTTGCCTCAAATATAACGTCATGAAATCTCACATCACCATCTACAATATTCTGCACATGTTTTGTGTCGATCGCTTCCTTAAAATCCATGCATGCTTTCTTTAAATTCTCTTTTCCTTCTTCCGTGATTCTTGCACATGCCAGTTCTACTGATAATTCCTCAATCGCCGTCCGGACCTCTAATGCATCACGGAGATCTTTTTCCGTAATTCTGGCAACTTCTGCACCTTTCCGGGGAATCATAACAACCAATCCCTCTAATTCCAGCATACGAATCGCTTCTCTTACCGGCGTACGGCTTACACCTAACTTGTTAGCAATCTTAATCTCCATCAATCGTTCTCCCGGCGATAATTCTCCTGTAATGATCGCCTGTCTTAATGCCTGAAACACAACGTCACGAAGTGGAAGATATTCATTATTCGCATCATATTTTAATTCCATATAATTCCCTTCTTTCCATTATTGATCGTCTGGTTTCATCTGTGTATATCCTGATGAAATGCATCCACCACATATACCTGATCTGCCAGATTCCTATCCTGAATGATCCGTTTGGCCTTTTCTGCTTTCTCACGATCTTCATAAATACCAAATACCGTCGGTCCCGAACCACTCATCATTGCATTCAACGCGCCTTGTTCTATCATGCATTTCTTAATCTGATCGATCACCGGGTACTCCGGAATCGTAACGTTCTCCAATACATTGCCCATGCGGTTGGTAATTCCTAGAAGATTACCCTCGCGGATTGCCTGTACCATTCCATCCACATCCGGATGTGTCTCAATTCCCTGCTCGTCTAAATGCTCATACACAAATTTGGTAGATACACCGACCGGCGGTTTGGCGATCAGGATCTTACAATCCGGAATCGACGGCAACGGTGTCAATATTTCTCCAATCCCTTCCGACAATGCAGTCCCTCTCATAATACAATATGGCACATCCGCTCCTAACCGTACACCAATCTTCATCAATGTCTGCTTGTCCAAATGCAGTCCAAATAACTTCGATGCACCGATCAGTGCAGCCGCACAATCTGTACTGCCGCCAGCCATACCGGCAGCAACCGGAATGCATTTGTACAGATCAATCTCCATGCCCTGCTTGACATGATATTGTTCTTTCAGACACCGAACCGCTTTGTAGATCAGATTATTCTCATCACAAGGAAGAAATCCCACATTGGTTTTTAACCGGATCGCATCCTCCTCTAATAAACGAAATGTCAATTTATCATATAATTTTACCGTCTGCATGATCATTCGCACTTCATGATAGCCATCTTCTCTTTTTCCGACTACATCCAAAGCCAGATTGATCTTCGCATATGCCTTTAACTGTAATGTATCCTCCATCCATATCCCTCCAATCACATTTCAAGATTGTATACTGTATACCATTTATTATATACCATTTTTTACTGCACAAACAACTTTTTTCAACAAATAAATGTAAAATTCTCTCAATAATCTTTATTCTTGAAGGAAAATGACGATATAATATTTAGAAAAGGTGATTTATCTGTATTTATGCTTGCAAACACGCAACTATTTTTCGATCACCTTACAATTATAATTAACCAAGGAGGGTATTATTATGGCAATTGGAAACATTGGAAGCAACACTTACACAAGCGAATTAGCTGCCAAAGTAAAAGGCACCGGCACAAACAAGGATGTAACAGCCAGTGAGTCAGCTACAAAAACAAGTGACGTTGGTGTAGTGTACGAGCCATCCAAAGAAACAACACAGACTTCTGCTAAGAAGAATGCAAAAGTAGACAGCGAAACCATCGCAAAATTAAAAGCAGATGCAGACCAGAGACTTTCCCAGTTAAAGGGAATTGTAGAACAGTTGATCACCAAGCAGGGCAAGACATCCGAGACTGTAAGTATCTGGAGCCAGTTCCGTCAGGGTGTATTGGACGGCACAATTACGGTAGATGAAGCAACCGCCAAACAGGCTCAGGAAGACATCTCAGAAGATGGATATTGGGGTGTAAAACAGACCTCAGAACGTATTTTAGATTTTGCAAAAGCACTGACCGGTGGTGATTCCAGCAAAGTAGAAGATATAAGAACAGCAATCGAAAAGGGCTTTTCTGAAGCAGCAAAACTTTGGGGTGATGAACTTCCTGAGATTTCCCAGAAGACACACGATGCTGTCATGAAGGGATTAGACGAGTGGGCAAAACAGTCAACCGAACAATAAACTGTTGCGTATATTACTGCATATAGTACATATAAAAATGGAATGAACTGAGTACATCAGTTTCATTCCATTTTTACATTCATCTAAGAAAGTGCTTATAATGGCATATTGCCATGTTTCTTGTATGGTCTGTTTAACTGTTTGGTCTTTAACGCATCTAATGCTGCCACAATCTTTGCTTTCGTCTCATCCGGACGGATCACTTCATCCACAAATCCGCGTTTTGCTGCAATATATGGATTCAAAAACTTTTTCTCATACTCTTCTACCAATTCTGCCCGCTTTGCTTCCGGATCTTCTGCTGCCTGAATCTGCTTTCTGCCAATAATATTAATTGCTCCCTCTGCACCCATTACCGCAATCTCAGCGATTGGCCATGCGTAGACAACATCTGCACCCATATGCTTGGAATTCATTGCAATATAAGCTCCGCCATATGCCTTTCTCATAATAAGAGAGATCTTGGGAACCGTTGCCTCTGCATATGCAAACAGAATCTTCGCACCATGCCGGATGATTCCATTATGTTCCTGCTCCGAACCCGGTAAAAATGCCGGTACATCGATCAGTGATACCAACGGAATATTAAAGCAGTCGCAAAAACGGATAAATCGTGCAATCTTATCGGAAGAATCAATATCTAACGAGCCGCCTTTATGATTTGCCTGATTACAAACAAATCCGACCGTATTTCCTTCCATTCGTCCAAAGCCAACTACTGCATTTTGGGCCCAATGTTTCTGCACTTCAAAGAAACTGTCCTTATCAATCATTGCATTGATCACATCATGCACATCATAACTTTTCTTCTTATTGTCTGGTACCATATCCACTAATTTCTTACAATGATCCACGGATTTTCCTGTTTTCACCGGAAGAGGTGCCTGATTATTGTCCGGTAAATACGACAACAACTCCCGAACCCCGCCTAAACAATTCTTTTCGCTCTTGTATAAGAAATGTGCCACACCGGAGGCCGTTGCATGTGTCATGGCACCGCCTAATTCCTCCGCAGTCAATTCCTCGCCGATCACGGTCTTCACCACCTGAGGACCTGTTATAAACATTTTGCTGATCTCATCCACAACAAATATATAATCACATATAGCCGGCGAATAACATGCTCCACCGGAACATGGTCCTAATATGACCGCAATCTGCGGAATAACCCCGGATGCGATCGTATTTCTCTCAAATATTCCGGAATATCCACTCAGCGAATCAATTCCCTCTTCAATTCTGGCTCCACCACTATCGTTAATGGTAACGATCGGACATCTCATCTTAAGCGCCATATCCTGAATATGTACAATCTTTCTTGAATGATATTCCCCAAGACTTCCGCCGATCACCGTAAAATCTTCCGAAGATGCAAATACGGTTCTGCCATGTATCTTACCGTATCCGGTGATCACGCCATCTCCCGGAACTCTCTTTTTATCCAACCCAAAGTCATCGATTCTGGATTCTACCAGATCATTAATCTCTACAAATGTTCCTTTATCAAACAATAGATCCAAGCGTTCCCTTGCTGTCAGTTTTCCCTTTTCATGCTGCTTGTCGATCGCAGTCTGACCACCGCCTAATCCGGCCGCTCTGCGTCTTGATTCTAAATCATCAATTGCTTCATTCCAACCCACTTGATTATCCTCCTAATCGTGAACTGTGAATCTCCATCACTAAGAATCTGCTTCTTTTTTACTTTTTAAAGAAATATGTGGATATATCTTCAAAAAGCATAGTTGTTGATTTGTCAACTTCTACAATATACACTATTTTTATTTAGGTTGCAAGTACTTTGCATACGATTGGCACTTCTTTTTTATTTACACGATTTTATCTTCTATGATAAAATGAAAAGAGTTATGTTGTTATCGTCATTTCAGGATAGGAGAATTCAATGGAAAAAAAGATCAGTATTATCATTCCCTGTTATAATGTAGAACAGTATTTGGATCGCTGCTTTAACAGTCTCAGGAACCAGACACTGGGATTGGAACATATGGAGCTTATATTTGTCAATGATGCCTCTACCGATAGGACATTGGATAAATTGACAGCACTTGAATCACAGTATCCGGATAATATCATCGTGATCAACTTTACGGAAAACCGCAGACAGGGTACTGCCCGCAATGTTGCGTTGGAATACGCATCCGCCCCATACATTGGCTACGTCGATTCGGATGACTGGGTGGATCATTCCATGTTCGAAAAAATGATATCTGCCATGGAACAATATGATTGCGATTTTGTAGAATGTCGTTGGGATCTTGCCCAGGATGAACACAAGCATCGTTCCATAAAAAAATTGGGAAACCCCGGTTACTATGATCTGACAGAGCCTGCCGCAAAGCTTGATTTTATCGGTACACAGATCGGTCTTACCGCTTTATGGAACAAAGTATTTAAGAAATCTTTCCTGATAGAAAATGACATCTTCTGCCCGGAACAGATCCGCTATGAAGACATCTTCTTCTGTTATCTTGCATTTTTATATGCGCATTCCTACTATCGCATGGATGATGAATTATATCACTACTTCGTAAACCCGACAGGAACTGTGCAAAGCCGGAAACAGGAATATCAATTTGATAAGATGGATATTGCAATTGGATTTTTGCAGACCTGCCGCGAGCGTGGTCTGTATACTCAGAGTCCGGAGAACAAAATTGCCATCGACTGGATGTTTTTAGAAAAATATTACGTCTACATGCTGTGGGAGGTTCTTCAGGAATTTCCGGAACGTGCTTATTCCTGCTACCTGCAAATGCAGCAGACCGTACGCGAACGGATACCGGATTATAAAACCAACCCTTATCGTCAATGGGAAAGCAATGCATTTGATGATGTGATGCTGAAACTGATCGACTATAATTTGGACGAAAAGACTTTCCATGATATAACAAATGAAATGTTGAAGAAATTTCTGTAACAATGTCAGGCAGATCGAAAAGTCTGCCTGACATTATTAATGTCTGTCAATCATCAACATTCCCGTTATTCCATTTGTCGAACAACTCATGCAATGATTTTGTAATCAATCCTTTTTTCTTTGCGCCACCTTCCGTTGCATCATATACTCTTCCTTCTGCATCTACCTGTTGTACCCTGCGCTCAATCCATTCCCGATAGATCATAAATAACCTGCTGGAAGAAACCATTTTTCCATCTGTTGACTCAACTGACAAAACGTCTTCATCCGGTGCATCTTTCACACAGGCAGTGTCATTTGCATGTGTCCTATTGCCTGTAAATGCAAGATCTAAACCAATATATGCAATCTCACGGCAACCGAGTTGCAGACACATATCAAGTGCTATTGTGCTGACAGATCCACCAGTCTCATATGTCCGCACCTGATGTTCCATGGCATATTGTTCTGCACGGTCATATCCCTTCTGGCAAATCAAATACTTCGGACCTTTATAATTCATGGCAATACCTTTATATGCCGTTGATGCACATACAATTGGAACTAATTCATTCTCCAATCCTTTAATCTGTTGCGTCATATTGCATTGCGCATCCAGAAACACCACACAGTCCGGTGTAATTCCCAAACCCATCAATTTATGAAAAACGGTTCCGACAGCAACAATAATCGTGTTGTCCGGTTTTCCCTTTAACAACCGGACATTCTTATCAAGGGACGGTCCTGCCGCAACGATTACTGCATTCTTCCCCTTAAACATTGGTTCTAATTCATCCACATAATTGCTGCAATTTATAACATTCTCACGAAAGTTATTCTCAAACGCAATCGCCATATTCCGTTTTCCACTATCCCGGATAAAATACTTCTCCAAGGCTAATCGCATCCGTTCATCCTGAATATGCAATAATGACGGATAATGTATAATCAATCTGCTGTCTTCTTCCAAACTCCTTGCAAGCTTCGTAAAATCCGGATCATATACCAGTCTCACCCGCATATTTCCCATTAACCAATTCATTCTTCTTGATGCAAGTGCCGTCTTAATAATCTCCATATCCGGCTCAATGATTTCAATCTCGATTCCATCATCCAGATTCAAAAGCGCATCTATATGATACCCTAATCCCAGCCCGAAAATGATATATCTGCTATAATCCGTCGAATAATATTCTCTGGCAAACATATCTGCTTCCTCAACAGGATTCACATTTGAATGCATATACCGTTCACCCATTCCATCCATAACTTTTAATGTAAATAAGCCGGAAGATGTCGGTTCAACCTCACAATGCATCCCCGTTAATTGTTTTTTTATTATTTGATCTGCCAAAGTTTTGTCTTTTTGTGTCAGGTTATTGAGATTATCCTCCCATATCTCATCTTCCGGGCAAACATTAAATTGTCCAAGCAGCCACTCCTGTATTCCTAACAAAAATGGTTTGACCTGCAACTCTAACAGATCCGCAGTCAATATGTAATCCCTTGATTCCTGTGCCTGTATAATCCCTTGTAACATTGTAAGCACATAATCAAAATCAACATCATATCCATCTAACAGCTGTTGCGAATTCACAAGAAGATGAATCAATTGCTGAAATGCCGAACTAAATAATTGGTATTCCCTTAATCCCCTATGATAATTCTGAATGCGAAAATAATATATTACATTTTCTTCTGTCGTCAGACATTCTTCTATTTGTTTCACTATTGTATTCATGCTTGTTTCCTCATCATCAAATATTATTATACTTAAGGAGCAGCGTAAAAGCTGCTCCTTTGAAGTATATGTCGATTTTGCAATATCTAACCTAATTCTAACTCACGCATTATGCTCTCCTGTCCATGTCCCGGAAAAACTATCGTATCCTGAGGCAGACTCTCTAGAAAAGGTCTGGTTATCATCCGATACGCATTTCTGTCTCCATCTGGCATACGTGTAAGCACCTTCGCTCCCTGCACAAGGCTATCACCTGAAAAAAGTGCATTTTCAACCAATATACAAATACTTCCGGAGGAATGTCCCGGTGTGGATACTAACTCCCATTTCATCTGCCCGAATTCTAATTCCATTTTTCGCTCGAATATCCGGTCGACCATGCAATGGTAATGATCCTGAAATAATTCAGCAGCTTGTTGTCTCTCTTCTTCACTTCTTCCAATAAACAAAGCCATGAAATAAGCCGCAAGATTCTTCTCCGGCTTTTCACACCTTTCTTTGCAGCACTTATTCCCATAAACTGTACAATTCCATTTACTTCGAAAATAATTAACCCCTGAAATATGATCATAATGTTCATGTGTTAATATAATTACTATTTTCTCAACATTGTATCCTTCTAACAGATTCATTGCTTCCTCATTTACATTGGGATCAATAATGAGCGCCTGTCTATCCGATAGAATCACATACATATTGGATTTGATCAGTGGCATTATAAACTTATATACCGGGTTACCTTTAATACTATATTGGCAAATCATTCTTTACTCCAATCATCAACACTCGCGTCCCATTCCTGTATAATTTTATCTATAGCCACCCTTAATATTTCAACCGAAACTCTTTTCCGTTTTTATTCACTATAAGAATAGGTGTTCCGTTTTTTGCATTCTCCGACCAAACCTTTATATCCATGATTGACCTCTCCACTTTTGTATCATCAAATATTAACCATAGGATACTTGTTTTCCTCCCATACGTCAAGATTTATGACCAAAAGTACAAACTTATGTATTTTCGGTCATAATGTT
>HF987851.1:6716-19018 GCA_000431135.1 Clostridium sp. CAG:590 | reverse complement strand
TATTCATTTACCTTCATAATTGGTGCATATCCAAGAAGTCCACCGAACTGCAATGTCTCACCAGCCTTCTTACCGACAGCAGGAATCACACGGACTGCAGTTGTCTTCTGGTTCACCATACCGATTGCCATCTCATCTGCGATCAGACCGGAAATAGTGGTTGCCTTGGTATCGCCAGGAATTGCGATCATATCAAGACCTACGGAACATACACAGGTCATAGCCTCTAACTTCTCAATCGTAAGAGCACCGCAGCTTGCAGCATCGATCATTCTCTGATCCTCAGATACTGGAATAAATGCTCCGGAAAGTCCTCCGACATAAGAAGATGCCATAACGCCACCTTTCTTTACCTGATCATTTAACAAGGCAAGGGCTGCTGTTGTACCAGGCGCACCTGCATATTCCAGACCAATCTCCTCTAGGATCTCGCCAACACTATCGCCAACAGCCGGAGTTGGAGCAAGAGAAAGATCAATGATCCCAAACGGAACACCCAATCTCTTAGAAGCTTCCTTAGCAACTAACTGTCCTACACGGGTTACCTTGAAAGCTGTCTTCTTAATTGTCTCACAAAGAATCTCAAAGTTCTGTCCACGCACCTGCTCCAAAGCACGTTTTACTACACCGGGACCGGATACACCGACATTGATGATACGATCTGCCTCAGTTACACCATGGAATGCACCTGCCATAAATGGGTTATCATCCGGAGCGTTACAGAATACAACAAACTTAGCCGGTCCGATACAGTCACGGTCAGCCGTAAGCTCTGCACTTTCCTTTACAATCTCACCGATCAATTTGACCGCATCCATATTGATACCAGTCTTGGTAGAACCGACATTGACACTACTACATACAAACTCGGTCACATTCAATGCTTCCGGAATAGAACGGATCAACATCTCATCATACGGTGTCATTCCTTTTGAAACCAAAGCAGAATATCCACCGATAAAATTCACTCCAACGGTCTTAGCTGCCCGGTCTAATGTCTTGGCAATCTCAATATAATCTGCACTGGACTTACAGCAAGAACTTCCTACCATAGCAATCGGAGTTAAAGAAATACGTTTGTTTACAATCGGAATACCAAATTCTGTCTCTAATTCTTTACCTACCTTTACCAGATCCTTTGCAGATGTAGTGATCTTATCATATACTTTATCACATGTGGTCTTCAGATCATCTGTAATGCAATCCAACAAAGAGATACCCATAGTGATCGTACGCACATCTAAGTTCTCCTCATGAATCATTGCATTTGTTTCCATTACTTCACTAATATTAATCATATGTCTTCCCTCTTACTATCTCTAGATTAAGGTCTGCAAAATGCTTCGCGCTTTGCAAACTAATATCTATTTATTTTTTATAATCTATGCATCATATCAAAGATATCTTCCTGCTGCAATGTGATCGTTACTCCGATCTCATCTCCGATCTTCTTAAGTTCAGATGCAATCGCTGCAAAATCTTTGTCCGATTCCTGAATATTTACAATCATGATCATATTAAACCAATCCTGAACAATCGTCTGTGCAATATCTAAGATATTGATCTGATTTTCTGCAAGATACTGGCATACATGAAAAATAATACCTACTTTGTCCTTACCTACTACTGAAATTACTGTCTTCTTCATAATATCGTTCTCCTCGTATAAGTTCTGGGTATATAGTGTACCCGATATGTATATTCAAGGTGGATTATCAAACACTGCGTCACAGCCTTTGAACACCAACCTTCACATGCGATCTCTCTATGTTTAACACTCAATCACAGGGGAACGTTGTTCCCTGTTTGCTACCATCAGATTAAAATCCCGGTAATCATTGCTATAAGCATTTCCAAGAAGTTCATCCTTGACTGCCTCAAATGCAAGCTCCGGATAATTATTCTCCTTACTTAAATGTCCGAGATATATTCCTTTTATATGATCATTCAGCAATGCTCTCACAAGCTGTCCGCCCCGTTCATTGGATAAATGACCTCTTTTGCTTAGAATACGCTGTTTCAACGGGTACGGATAAGGTCCCACTTCTAACATGCGTATATCATGGTTTGCCTCGATCAACATGGCATCTGCTCCGGACAACGCATCCACGATATGGTCATCATAATCCCCAAGATCCGTTGCAATGGCAACCTTCTTCTCTTCATTCATCAATGTATAACAGACCGGATCGGCTGCATCATGCCAGGTGCTGATCGGTTTGATCCACATATCATTGATCTGAAAACTCTGTTCCGGTTCCACACCATGAAACAAACTCATATCAACTTTGCCAAGGCTTTTATACTGTGCTACCGCTTCTAACGTCTTCGGCGTTCCATACACCGGAATTCCAAATTTTCGAAGGATCACACCTAATCCAGCAATATGATCACTATGTTCATGTGTGATTAAAATGCCGTCAATCTCTTCCGGTTTAATCTCAACCTTTGCAAGTGCCTCTATGATCTTCTTTGCACTGACTCCGACATCTACAAGGATATGTGTCTGATCTGATCCTACATAGATGGAATTGCCACTGCTTCCACTATATAAACTGCATAGTCTCATTTGTAATCTCCTAGTTCAAACATTCGGACATAGTATAGCACACTTTATGGAATTTCGAAAGAAATTTATACAACATATTGATAAGTTTCCAATTCGTCACTTCTTTTTTGAAGTCAGATCCAACAATGTCGCATATATTTTCGGTTCCACCTTATGCTCTAACAACACCCGGAATCCTTCCGGAATCTTGTCCGCAATATCATATGTATTACCCGCAATCACAGCATCCCCGGTAATCACCTGTTCCACAATGGCACGCATGTCCGGATATTCTGCAAGCTCCACGGCAACTTTTTCACCAAAGAGAAAGAATTTGATCCGTCTGTGAATTCCTTCCTCTAAGAAAATGATATCTAACAATATGACCTTGTGTTCATCCTCATCCGTTGCCGGTGTCACTTTCACCGCAACATCCATCCTATTCCCTCCAACCGGAATCTGCTGGATACAATAGGCGTCCGCGCCAGCCTCTAATTCAATCCGCTCCCGTCCGGTATCAGCATCTTTGCGGTTCCTTTCTTTGTAAAAACACATTTTAAGAGATGTTTCTTTTAATTTGAACGAAATATCACTCACTGAAAACGGACCGGGACTATACAATCCCTGCAACATATAAGGAAATAATTTCATCGTCTCTGTATTTACGCGAAGCCGTTTTCCATCAAATGCTCGGCACCATTCCAACACCTTCTGTCCTTTTGCAGCTAGTATATCCTGCTGTTTTTTACAATAGGTATGATACTGTAACAAATTCCAATCATTTTTCAAGGAATATCCATTTTGAAATGCAGAAACCACCTGTAATAAATGCCGATACTGCAATCGTTCCTTCCAATCCCCATCCGGTTGAAATGTCTGTGGATTCTTCATATATCGAATCACATGTTTCACTAATACAGAATCCGGAAACATTTTGTCATTGTGTGCATTCATTGCAACTACAAGCTGTGTATCTTCCGAAAAGATCACATGCTGTCCAAACATACCGCTCAACATCATCAGATCACCCGGCAAATGCCAGATCTGATAACCATATCCGGTTGCTAATGCATCGGCATCCTGATGAATATTTACCCGTTTCATCTCCTTGATTAATGCCGGCTTGATCAATTGTTTTCCATGATATGCACCGTCATTTGCAAGAAATATACCAATCTTCAACATTCCATCTAATGATAGATGCAGTCCCCATCCACCACGCTCAATTCCTTTGGGACACAGTTCCCAACGGATATTCCCAATCCCTAACGGTTTGAACAAACGCGGCGTCAGATAATCGACCAGACTCATTCCTGTTACTTTGTTAAGAATTGCCGCCAACATATAGGTATTCATACTATTATATATATAACGGCTTCCCGGTTCATACTGACAATCCAAAGTCAAAAATGCACGCACCCAGTCATCATCTGTTACAGATACAATTTCATTACACTTCGAACAGGATGTCATGGTAAGAAGATGGTATATTGTAAGTTTTTTTGTATGTTTCGGTGTCAACAGATTATCATACTCCGGGAAAAAGGATAATACATAATCCTCCTGTGTCAGTAAATGCTCCGAAATTGCAAACATCACTGCGATTGCCGTGATCGTTTTACAGGTAGAATTCGTAATATGCGGATATCGTTCAGAATATGGGGTACGATATGCTTCAAACAAAAGCGACTCCCCTTTGCAGACCGCCAATCCATCTAACGCACAATTCGGATCACATGCCAATTTTCGTATAAGATCAGTCGTAATCGCAGCATTTAAAGATAATTCCCAAGTCGCAGCCTTTTCCAACGGAACATCTTTACAATCCTTTGGCTCATGAAAAGTAACAGCCGTTCCTGTATTGCCAACATGATCCTGAAAATTATCTACAATCTTTGATATATAATTTACTCCTAAAAATTGTCGTGGAATCTTCATGTTATGCTCCTTTCCGTCGTTTCTTACGAAAACCCGAAGTACGATCATTTTGAATTCGGTTCTGCTTTGATAATCGTCTCTTTCTCCTCTAATTGTGAAGCTCTCTTTACGATCAGTGCATCCGGCATATATCGTCCGATTCCGGTCACACTTGAAGATTTGGTAATATATTGTCCGTTATACCACATGATTGCTGAACTTCCTCCATCCATATTCATACCCTGATATGCCTTGTAATCCATCAGAATATTCTTACAGTCTTCAACGGTACACCCCAAACTATAACCAACCTGCCGACCGTCCACGATCAGAAACAGGAAATCCCCTTTTTTTGTCTGACCAACCGCAGTTCGTGGTTGTATTCCCATTCCAAAGGTTCCGTCAACTACGCTTTTTCCATCCACGATCAAAGCCGGTACAAACTCAACACCCCATTTATACTCATCAACCGAACCATATGGATAGCTGCTCACATACATTAAATTGTTATTCTTCATTCCGCAAAAACGCCAGATGGCATCATCTGAAGGTGAACCATATTCCACTCCGTCAATAATCATGGATCCCTTTACCTGTCCACCGGTTCCGACACCGTCTACATCTAAGAATCCACTTGCATTTATAACGAGAAGTGCATCCAAATCTTCTCCAAAAGAACCTGCTTCCTGTCCATAGGAACCGATTGCCTTGGATTTGACAAGTTCCACCTGATCCGGGTTCTTCTCAATAGCGAGTTTGCCTTTGAATCCATCCCCTTCTACAGCCATAATAAGCAGATGATTTTCTGTATCAATGACTAAAATGTCATCCCCATTAACCGTTTTCAGACCTAATTTTGCATCCAGATCCTCGATATGAATATCATCATACCCATTCTTTGTCAGATTCGGATGTTCTTTCAGATACTGCTTTACGGAATCAGAATCCAGTTCCCAATAAAGCTCCAGAAAATCCTGTTGATCAATATCTTCCAGTTCTTCTTCCCAATGACTGTCTGCATTTTTTTGTTTGTCAAGATCCTTCAAACGTTCTGCCATCACCTTATCGATCACACTCTTCGGGAAAAACATCGTCGCAAGCCATTGATGACTGTTGGTTGTCATGGCTGTTTCGATATATATGGTTCTCCATTTTGCAATAACCGGAATCGAAGAATAGACAATGGTCAGATACATTCCGACCAGGATACATAACGTAACCCCTATACGAAACACCCTGTCTTTCCACGTAGTTTTCCTCTTTTCCGGCTCCTTGTTCTCCGGTTCTTCTCCTATTAAACTCTCCCACTCAATAATTTCATTTTCTTCTTGCGTTTTTTTGCTCATGAACTCCATCCTTTAAAAGTTTAGTGCTTGCACATACCGCGTCTCAAACTGTGGCAGGTCTGCCAACTCAAAACCCGTAGTCCGGGAAATGATCTCTTCACACCTCTTTTGCATGGTGTCCGGCTGAAATAAGAATTCAGCCGCACCTTTCAAAGAAGAATTGCCCGAAACTGTTATCTTACCACGCCATTCTTTCGGGAGCAGACCAACGGTAAATGCATCTCTGACATCCATGTAAAAACCGAATCCTCCGCTAATATATATATTTCCTATTTCAGAAAAAGATATTCCTGCTTCGTCTGCTAAGCAACAGATTCCGGAATATATGGCACCCTTTGCCAATTGAAAATTCCGGACGTTTTGCTGATGTATCACAAAGCCCTTGTCAATCTCAATACCTTTTTCAAAAAACGGTTCCCGGATCACACCATTATGATCGATCAGTTTACGTTTTATACAGCTAGCGATCGCATGGATACTTTCACTTCCGTAAACCGCACCTGATATTGCATGGTCAAATACCGGACCACAGGCTGTCGATGCCGCATATCCTCTTGTTCTATTCAACAGAAGTAATTCCCCATTTGTTCCCAGGTCAACTAACAGATCATATACATCCGTCTGTCCCATCTGTAAGTAAGCGGCTCCTGTTAAGATATCCGCGCCGACAAATGCGGATAATCCAGGCGGATAAACCACTGAAATACCTTTGCCAAACACCGTCATATGCTCCACTGCCTTATCTAACGTAACCGCTTCAAATGGCGCATAAGCAAGTCCCTGTACGGATAGTCCCCGTAATAAATGCTGCATCGTTGTATTCCCACTGATCACCATCGTTGCAATACAGGATTGTTGTTCTCCGAGTAATCGTTCCAATTCCGCAAAGATTGCATCCCACACGATAGATTTCAATGTATCCGCCATCCGTGGTTCATCTATACAATGCCGGATTCTCGTAATTACATCTGCCCCATAACGATACTGTGGATTCGGAAATGTAATCTCTCCGATATTATCTTTTGAATTCATATCAAAACATTGGATTGCAATTGTGGTGGAACCCAAATCCACCGCAACTCCAATCTCTTCTATGTTGCATCCAGCCATACACTTATTCCTATTAATTAAAAAATATTCTTTGGACTCTTCTCCACCGGACGATATCCTTTTTCAGAAAGCACCTGAATAATCCGCTCTTTATGTTCCGGACCAAACGCCTCTAATGTAATGATCAATTCCACCGCAGAATTACGATTCAGGCTGACAAACTGGTTATGCTCAAGCTTAATGATATTACCCTGCATTTCTGCAATAATGGAGCTGACATTTTTCAGTTCACCCGGCTTATCCGGAAGTAATACGGATACTGTAAAGATACGGCTTCTTGCAAACAAACCATGCTGAACAACCGAAGCCAATGTAATGACATCCATGTTACCACCACTTAAGATACAAACAACCTTTTTGTCTTTTACATTCAGATGTTTGCATGCTGCAGCAGTCAATAAGCCGGAATTCTCTACCAGTAGTTTATGATTTTCCATCATATCCAGAAACGCAACTACCAATTCGCTGTCTTCCACCGTAATGATCTCATCAATATTCTTCTGAATATATGGGAAAATTTTACTGCCCGGTGTCTTAACTGCTGTACCATCTGCAATCGTATCAACAGACGGCAGCGTAGTTACCTTTCCATTCTTCAAAGATTCTTTCATACATGCGGCACCAGCAGGTTCCACACCGATTACCTTAATATTCGGATTCAGCATTTTAGCGAGTGTTGACACACCGGTTGCAAGCCCGCCGCCACCGATTGGAACCATGATGTAATCTACCGTTGGGAGTTCTTTGATGATCTCCATTGCAATTGAACCCTGTCCACATGCAACATCTTCATCATCAAACGGATGAATAAAGGTATATCCCTTGTCCTCTGCCAATTCCAATGCGTACTGGCAGGACTCATCATATACATCACCATATAAGATAACTTCTGCACCATATGATTTCGTACGATTCACTTTAATGAGCGGTGTTGTCGTAGGCATAACGATCGTAGCCTTAACACCATATGCTTTTGCAGCAAATGCAACACCTTGTGCGTGGTTACCTGCAGATGCTGTGATCAGACCTTTGTTCCGGTCTTCTTCCGACAACGTGGAAATTTTATAATAAGCACCACGAATTTTGTATGCTCCAGTCACCTGAAGATTCTCCGGTTTAAAATAAATCTTATTGTCGCTTGCCTCACTAAAATAATCACTGTAGATAAGTGGTGTCGGTTTTACCACTTTCTGTACGGTATTGTACGCTTCTTCAAATTTCTCTAATGTTAACATGTCATCCTCCTTTTATCTCTCGTCCGGTATCAGGATCTCCACATCGCTTCTCGTATCCATATCTGCAAACAACGCATTTACATAGCTTTCCGGATCAAATTTCTGCAGATCATCAATATGCTCTCCAACACCAATATATTTAACAGGCACACTAAGCTCTGACTGAATTGCAATTGCAATACCACCCTTCGCCGTACCGTCTAACTTGGTCAAAATGATTCCATCAATCTTCGTTACATTACTGAACTGTCTCGCCTGTTCCAATGCATTCTGTCCGGTTGAACCATCCAATACAATCAACGTCTCAAGATGTGCATCCGGATCTTCCTTTTCGATGATCCGTTTCATCTTTGCAAGTTCATCCATCAGGTTCTTCTTGTTGTGTAATCGTCCGGCCGTATCCACTAATAAGATATCCACATCTCTTGCAACGGCTGCTTTGACAGCATCAAATGTTACGGCTGCCGGATCAGAACCCTCCTGCTGTGAAATGATCTCTACTCCTGCACGGTTCGCCCAGGTCTTTAACTGATCGATCGCTGCTGCACGGAAAGTATCTGCCGCACACATCATCACCCGTTTTCCGCGGTTCTTGTATTGTGCAGCCAGTTTACCAATGGACGTTGTCTTTCCAACACCATTTACCCCGATGATCAGCATTACCGTCTTCTGATTTTCAAAATCATATGCAGAATCTTCGACTAACATCTGCTCTTTGATAATATTGATCACAAGTTCCCTGCACGCTTCCACTTCTTTGATATGATTCTTTTTCACCATATCTTTCAGGTTATCAATGATCCGTTCGGTCGTATCCAAACCAAGATCGGCCATGATAAGAGTCTCTTCTAATTCATCATAGAAATCCTCATCAATACTGGAAAAGCCGGAAAAGAGCTGATTAAAGCTCTCATTGATGCTATTTCTCGTCTTGGTAAGACCTTCTTTTAGTCTTGCAAAAAATCCCTTTTCTTTCTCAACCGGCACATCATCTTCCGCAACAGCTTCCGTCTGAATGTCCTCTGATACGTTATCCTCTGCCGATTCATCAGCCGGTACTATATTCTCTGTTTCTTCTAATGCATCCACGGTATTCTCACCCGTTTTCTGCTCTGTTGCTGTAACAACTGTATCCTGCTCCTCATCCGTTACCTGTTCATCCTGTAATGTTTCTTCAACCTCTTCGGTAACTTCTTCATTTTTCTTTTTCTTAAAGAAATCAAACATCCTGTCACTCCTTTCTATCTTCGATATCAATGTTATATTTCTGTTTCTTATCTCAACAGATGAATTTCTTACACAAACATATAACCTCTAACTCTCTTATAGAAATTCATCGTCCGAAATACTTAATCATCCAATTCATTTTCGATCAGATTGACTGATACCAATGTAGAGACACCCTTTTCCTGCATCGTAATTCCGTAAAGGACATCTGCCGCCTCCATCGTACCTTTTCTATGTGTGATTACGATAAACTGCGTATCTTTTGTAAGCTTATTCAGATACTTCGCATATCTTGTAACGTTAGAATCATCCAATGCAGCCTCAATCTCGTCTAACAGACAGAACGGGGAAGGTTTCAAACTCTGAATTGCAAACAATAATGCAATCGCAGACAATGCTTTTTCTCCACCGGATAACTGCATCATATTCTGTAATTTCTTTCCAGGCGGCTGTGCAATGATCCGAATTCCTGCCTCTAATATGTCTTCGCTGTCCACTAATTCCAAGGTTGCTTTACCGCCACCAAACAATTCGCGGAATACCTTGTCGAACATCACCTGGATCTCATGGAATTTTTCTTCAAACTGTGTACGCATTGCCGTATCCAATTCGGCAATGATCTGTAACAGATTCGTCTCCGCTTTCACAATATCATCATGCTGTCCCTTCAGGAATTCATAACGTTCCGAAATGATCTTATAATCTTCAATCGCATTGACATTGACATCCCCTAATGCTTTGATCTTGGATTTCACCGCAGATACTTCCCGGCGTAAACTGTCAAGGTCATTCAGGGAGTCATCTTTCAATTCAACTGCAGACTGATAGGTAAGTTCATACTCTTCCCACATGTACTTACTCAAAGAATCCGCTTTTTCACTGATCTTTTCTACCTGTGCTGACAGCTTAAAAGCTGATTTGTCCAACTTGGTGATCTCTTCATTCAACTGTTCCCGCTTACTGAAGAATTCTTTATGTTTGGCATTTAATGTTTCTTTATCCGACAGATCTTTTTCCAATGCTGATTCTAATTGTGCAATCTCTTTCAGATCTGCATCAATAATACCCTTAAAATGATTGATCTTGGCAACCAGTTCCTCAATGGCTTTTCCGGAATCGCTCATCTGAGAACGGTACAATTCCAGTTCCTCTTTTAATTTGTTCTCTTCTGCACGAATTCTACGAAGATTCTCGATCAAAAAGTCATCCTGCTGTTTCATTGTATTGAAATCAAGCATCAACTCCGAAACTTTTTCATTGGCATGTTTTAATTCTTCTTTCTTAAATGATACCTGTTCCTCTAACTCTGTAATTCGTTCTTCTAATGCCTTCTTTGCCTCTTCTGCCTGCTTATGATTGTCATACAGTTCTGTTTTATTCAGGTTGATCTCTTCAATCTGCGCCTCTAATTCTTTGTTCTCTTTGTTCACCGATGCAAATGCATTCGCCGTCTCGGCAAGATTCTTCGAAACCTGTTCGATATTCATTGTAACGGTATTCTTTTGTAAATACAGTTCCTGCAACTGTAAATTCGCATCTTCCTTGCGCGTCTTTAATTCCTCTCTGGTTGCACGAAGTTCCGTTTCTTCTTTGGTTGCATTGGCAATCTCGTTATTCAGTTCTGTCAACGTCTTAGAAAGCTCATCTAATTCTCTCTTTCGGCCTAACAGATTGGACGAATTCTTAAATGCACCACCTGTCATGGCACCACCCGGTGTCAATAACTCTCCTTCTTTGGTTACAATACGAAGACTCTGATGGAATTTACGGTTCACTGCAATCGCATGATCGATGGTATCTACTACCAGGATCCTTCCGAGTAAATGATTCGTTACTGCACTATACTTGTCGTGCACCTTAACAAGATCTTTGGCAAGTCCGATCACACCGGGCTCATTTAATGCCTCTTTATTGGAGAATTCGTTATTTCTTCCGCCGATTGTCGTGAGCGGTAAAAATGTTGCACGTCCAAACCGGTTTTTCTTTAAGAATGTGATCAATTTCTTTGCGGTATTCTCGTTATCGGTAACGATATTCTGAATACTTCCGCCAAGTGCAGTCTCCACTGCAATCTCATATTCCTTATTTACCTGAATGATATCTGCAACAACACCGACTATTCCCGGATTATAGTCTTTTTGTTCCATTACACGTTTGATGGAATTGCCATATCCGTCATATCGCTCTGTAATATTACGAAGAGCTTCTAACCTCGATCTGACACTGCTGTATTCGTTATTTGCCTCGAATAACCGTTTTTTATTCTCATTCGTCGCAATCGTATTGGAATCCAACTGTGTATCAACCTGTTCCAAATCTGTGAGGATTGTTGCAACTTTTTGTTCAATCTCCGTTAAAGACGTGTTATGTTTGTCATATTCTTCTTTGTCCTTCTGTTCATCTGACTTGAACTGCAAAAAGCGCTGATTCAACTGCGTCTTACGATAACTGATATTCTCTAACATAGCATCATATCGTCCGACTTTCGCCTTCAGATTGGCGCCATCATTTAAGTATTCAATGATATCACTTTTACTCTTTTCAATCTCTTCCTCTAAATGAGCGATCTCTTCCTCAATACCTTCGCTGACAGTCCGTGCCTCTTCTACCACATCATCCGCACTGTCCATTTTCTCATCTAAGACAGCTTTCTTCTCCTGAAATTCATGCTTTTCTTTTTCCTGCAATGCCAAAGACTGATTGATGCGGTCGATCTGCTCACTCATATGTACATCGGTTGACTTTGCATTGGAGATCTGCTGATTTAATACGTTCACTTCACCCTCATTACGCTCGTTCTGTAAGCGGAGTTCGTGAATCTTGTTCTTGTTCTCATCAATGGACTGATTGCACTGCTCTAATACCGTCTCAATCCGTTCATACTCATTCTTTGTCTCTTCAAATTCCTTTTTGAGCCGT
>HF987851.1:0-6662 GCA_000431135.1 Clostridium sp. CAG:590 | reverse complement strand
CTCTTCATTTTCTTTCAGATCCTGATCGATTTTTGCATTTTCCAAAAGGAAAGCGTTGACATCAAAACGTTTTAATTCCCCTTTGTAAAGAAGATATTTCTTTGCTACTTCCGACTGTTTCTCTAATGGTCCAACCTGTTTTTCCAGTTCGGATAAAATATCATTCACACGGCTTAAGTTCTCGCGTTCTGCAGCTAATGATTTCTCTGTCGCCGTCTTATTCTTCTTATACTTAACAATACCGGCAGCCTCGTCAAACAGTTCTCTTCTCTCTTCCGGCTTACCGGAAAGAATCCGTTCAACCTGTCCCTGTCCGATGATGGAATATCCTTCTTTACCAATACCTGTATCAAAAAAGAGGGAATTAACATCTTTTAATCGGCTTACCGTCCCGTTGATCAGATATTCGCTCTCCCCGGAACGATAAACACGTCTTGCAACTGTTACTTCCTCATAATCGATCGGAAGGGAATGATCGCTGTTGTCTAATGTAATTGCTACATATGCGGAACCATGCGGTTTCCGAAGCTCTGTACCCGCAAAGATAACATCCTCCATCTTTGCACCACGAAGCTGTTTTGCACTTTGTTCACCAAGCACCCAGCGCACCGCATCACCAACATTACTTTTTCCCGATCCATTCGGACCGACAATACCGGTAATTCCCTTATTAAATTCAAAAACAATCCGGTTGGCAAAGGATTTGAATCCATATACCTCAATACTTTTTAAATACATATATTCTCTCCGTTACATCTGTTCTCGCAATTTCAAAATGGCACGATATGCCGCCATCTGCTGTGCACTTTTTTTAGAGGAGCCTTCCCCTCTTGCTAAATGTTTTCCATCCACTAATGCATCTGTTACATATGTCTTATTGTGATCCGGTCCCTTTTCCTCGATCAGTTCATATGTTACAACACCTTTTCCGTCTTTTTGAACCATTTCCTGAAGAGTTGTCTTGGCATCATAAAATAGTGTCTTATGTTCAATATCCGTCAATAAAAAGGTGTACACATACCGCTTGGCAGCTTCCATACCGCCATCTAAGTAAATAGCACCCAACACGGATTCAAACAGATCACACATGATTGAATTCCGTTCCCTGCCGCCGGTCAGTTCCTCTCCTTTGGAAAGTAATACATAATCTCCAAAATGAAGCATCTTCGATACAGAAGATAACGTAAATTCACAAACAATGGATGCTCTCATCTTGGTAAGCTTTCCCTCCGGAATATCTTTGTATTTCTCATACAGGAACTCGCTTGTGATCAATTCCAATACCGCATCTCCCAAAAACTCCAGACGCTCATAACTTAGATTCCCCTGCGTCTTCATCTCATTTACAAAGGAACTATGGGAAAATGCCTGCCGGATCAATGATTTATCCCGGAATACATATTGAATATCCTGTTCAATAACTGCTACGTCAAAATTCAACAACATATTAAGCCTCTTTCTGAACATCTGACAACTGTTCCCTGATCTTGCCGTTTACGTCCTGTGAACGGAACATCTCTACCTGGAATAATGCGTTTTTGACCTCTTTGTGGCTGGCATTTCCATGTATCTTGACAACCAATCCGTTCAATCCTAACAACGGTGCTCCGCCATACTCCGTTGCATCAAATATCTTTGCAACATTTTTAAGCTGTGGCTTTACCAAAGCCGCTCCGATCGTCGATACCGGTGTCGCCGTGATTGAATTCTTGATCAGTTTGAATAATCCGGAGGCAACGCCCTCGATTGTTTTCAACATGACATTACCCGCAAATGCTTCCGTTACCACAACATCTGCCGCACCATATATAAAATCCCTCGCCTCAACACTTCCGATAAAATTAATATCTTTACATTCCTTTAATAACGGATAGGTCTCTTTTACTAATGCATTTCCTTTTTCCTCTTCCGCTCCGATATTCAAAATGCCGACCGTTGGCCGTTCAATCTTCAGTGCATTCTCCATATAAATCGATCCCATCTGTGCAAACTGTACCAGATTGCTCGGTTTGGCATCTACATTGGCACCACAGTCCACCAATAAAGAAACACCTTTCAGAGTTGGTACGATCGGTGCAAGCGGAGCACGCTCAATTCCCTTCATCTTACCAACCAACACCTGTCCACCAACTAACACCGCTCCCGAATTGCCGGCAGAGACAAACCCATCTGCCTTTCCTTCTCTTACCATCCGGAGACCGACTACCATAGATGAATCTTTCTTTCCACGGATTGCCTGCACCGGCGCATCATGACAGGTAATCTCGTCTGACGCATGTACAATCTCAATCTGATCCTTTGGATATTCACATTTATCTAATTCAGCCTGAATCCGATCAGATGGACCTACTATATATACAAATAAATTGTCTTTCTCTTTGACTGCATTCACAGCACCCAATACCATCTCTCCCGGTGAATGATCTCCACCCATCGCATCTAAAACAACTTTGGTTTTTTCTGACATATTATAACCTCCATTCCGGTATATGCACATTTAAGCACAATACAACTTTTTTACTATACCATAAAACAGCCGGATTGACAAATGCCATTGTATAAATATTTGTACACAAAATGTCAGGGTATCCGGTTGCGTCACCTACTAAAAAAGGGTATAATTTATAAGATTGAAAGGAGAATGGACAAATGAATAATCCAAAAGAAATTATTGAAGCAAATATGAAAGGAGCGGTTACAAAAGCAACTCTTCCACTTGGCAGAATGATCGTATTGGGGATAATAGCCGGTATGTTTATTGCACTCGGAGGTGCGATCAGCAATACAGCCGTTCATGACATTGCAAATGTGGGGCTTGCAAGAACACTCGCCGGTGTGATCTTCCCGGTCGGACTTTTAATGATCATCTTAGTTGGTGGTGAATTATTCACCGGTAATTGTTTAATGATCATGGCTACTATGAATAAACAAATCAAGGTGTCCGCACTTTTAAGAAACCTTGTTGTTGTATATTTTTCAAACCTGCTTGGTTCCCTGATCATTGATGTATTGATCTTCTATTCCGGAAACTTAGATTATACCGGCGGTGCACTTGGCGCTTATACGATCAAGGTTGCACTCGGCAAAGTAAACATTGCACCCGGTAAAGCTATTGTATCCGGTATCCTTTGTAACTTTTTAGTATGTATGGCAATTCTGATGGCAACCTCTGCAAAAGATGTAATCGGTAAGATCTTTGCTACATGGTTTCCGATCTTCGCTTTTGTAATTGGCGGTTTCGAGCATATTGTTGCTAATATGTTCTATATTCCAACCGGCATTTTTGCAGCATCGAATCCGGACTATGTCGCAAAAGCACAGAAATTATACGGTATTACTTCCGAACAGTTATCTGCTTTAGATCTAAGCGGTCTGATACATAACTTCATTCCTGTCACAATCGGCAATGTTCTTGGCGGTATGGTATTTATCGGATGCACATTATATTTCATTCACTACGGCTCTGAGAAAAAAGAAAGGAAGTAAACTATGGGTGCAGCTCAAAAAATATTAACTATTATGGGGGTAATCTATACAATCGTAGGTGGCGGTGTACTGATTGGTATGCTCTGTACTTCCGGCATTCCTCTTGTTATGTACCTGTTACCTGCCATATTTCTGCTTTTGGGAATCGGATTTCTTGTCGGTGTGTATATCAATATTGCCGGCAAGCGCAATATTGTTAAGAAGGGCACTCGCTATCCCGCTAAGATTTACGGATATGTAGATAACACTTCTGTCGTTGTCAATGGCCGTTTCCCTCAAAATGTTAAAGTACACTACTTTGACAGTCATGGAATTGAAAGAGAGGCAGTCATTCCAACCTCATTTACGAGAGGTTCTAACGAATATCCAATCGGAATGACGATTGATATCTATGAATATAACGGAAAATATGGATTTGATAAGAAGTCCGTACGTGACGAGATCTTGTATCGCGAAGAAGAACTTATGGATGATAAACCAATTAATCCGGGAGCTGTTAAGCTGATTGCCGTTACCTGTCCAAACTGTGCATCTACTTATCAGGCAACACAGGGATATTCGAATCGGTGTCCATACTGCGGCAGCTACCAGAACATATAAATCCCTTGCACAGCGTGAAGGATGGACTATGTGCGAGGGCACATGCCCGAAAAACTCACGCTGTGCAAGGGAAATTGACTTAACGTAAACTTTTGGTCTTCACGATCTGGTATCCCATTTTCATCTCTTTGCGGACACTCTTGTTATCAACAATCATATTCACAAGCATATTCGCAGCTTCCTCACCGCTTGTCTGGTAATAAAAATGCACAGTAGAGATATTCGGTTCGCAGACCGATGCAAGCAGGCTATCGCCAAAACCTGTGACCTGAACTTCCTCCGGAATCTTCTTTCCAATCTCTTTTAGATACCGCACTGCACCAATTGCAATCTTATCTGTTGCGCAGATCAATGTGTCGATCGTATCGTCCATGGCAAATAGCTTCTTTGCACTTTCATATCCATTCTCTATCGAAAAAGGTCCGTTGGTACAATATTCCTCCCGGATCTCCCGATCCAACTCAAAATTTGCATCTAAAAATCCATAAAGACGTTCTCTGCCAACTGCTTCATCTTCCGGAATTGCACCGATAAACGCCGGATTCTTACCGGTAGTCAATGCTTCCTTTGTTAATTCCTTCGCCGCACCATAATCATCATAATATACGCAGGAATAATCCTTCACACACTGTGCTAACACAACCATCGGAACCGTAATATCTTTCATTGCCTTGTAATGTTCCTTTGTAAAATATGTACCGATCATAATGATCCCATCTACATGATTCTGTCGTAACTGTTTCAGATAACGAATCTCCTCCTTGACATCATTATGTGTATCTGCTAACAGGAGCTGGTAGCCTTTATTGCCTAATACGGAACTGATTCCCTGTACCATCCTGCTAATAGAATCCGAATTGATCTTGGGAATGATAACACCAATAAATCCTGTTTTCTTTGTTCGTAACATCTGTGCCTGTGCTGAAGGCTGATACCCCGTCTCTTCTATCACCTTGCGAATCTGCTCGCGTTTCTCAGCACTTACATATCCATTATTCAGATATCTTGATACCGTTGCCCTAGACACCCCCGCCAATGCCGCAATTTCATTAATGTTCATACTACTCCTTTTCCTGCATCGACATTCGCAAAGAAACACATCCCTGATAGTTTTCCTTGCTTAACATGACATTTATTATTCACTTGCATAAATTTAATATACCATTATTATACAAAAACATGGGAACGATTTCAAGTCACAAACCGTATTCTTTAACATATCTTAGTAAGGAGAATGATTATGCATATATGCAGAAATGAGGATATATGTTATTCCGAAAACCATTGAAAGCAACACAGGATAATATAGATGAAGGATTTTTACAGATACAGGCTGTGTCTGACAACAATCAGATGCCGGTCTCCGATGCAACGATTGAAATTGCAAATACCGGAGAACCAAACACACCATTAGAACAGATCAAAACCGATACAGATGGTATTACAGAACGGATCTCCCTTAACGCCCCTCCGCTGGAATACTCCATGGAACCGACTGATAACCAGCCTTATAGTGAATATAATATTAAGATATCTGCACCCGGATACAAAGGTATTATCATCTCCGGCGTTCAGATTTTTTCCGGAGAAACAGGACTTCAAAACATCCGTATGACACCAGCCGTTACCGATGAACCATTATATAACCCCACTGTTATCGGTGGGCATACTTTATGGGAATTCTATCCTCCAAAAATTGCGGAAGCAGAAATTAAACCGATGGAGGAACGCGGTGAGATTGTATTAAGCCGTGTCGTTGTACCCGAATACATTGTAGTACATGATGGAGCGCCCACAGATACTTCCGCTCTTGATTACTACGTTCCATTTCAGGAATATATTAAAAATGTTGCCTCATGTGAAATCTATGCCACATGGTCAGAATCCACGATCACAGCAAATGTACTTGCAATCCTGTCCTTCACTTTAAATCGTGTCTACACGGAATGGTATCGTGGCAAGGGTTACGATTTTACCATTACCTCTTCTACTGCATTTGACCATAAATGGATCTATCAGAAAACAATATATGAGAACATTTCCCGGATTGTAGATTCTATCTTTACAAACTATCTGTCCCGACCAAATGTAACCCAGCCGATCCTCACACAATACTGTGATGGCAAACGTGTGTCCTGTCCAAACTGGATGAGTCAGTGGGGTTCCAAATATCTCGGGGATCAGGGATATACCCCGATTGAAATCATCCGAAACTACTACGGAGATGATATGTATATTAACGAAGCGGAACTTATCTCCGGTATTCCGGCTTCCTGGCCGGGTTACGACCTGTCTGTTGGTTCTACCGGAGAGAAAGTCCGTATGATTCAGGAACAATTAAATCGAATTGCCCAAAATTACCCTTCCATTCCAACTGTTCTGATTGATGGCAATTACGGGGAATCCACCAAATCGGCCGTCGAACAATTCCAACGTATATTTAATCTTCCTGTTACCGGTATTGTTGACTATCCAACCTGGTATAAAATCTCACAGATTTACGTCGGCGTAAGCCGTATCGCAGAACTTATATAACCCTTGCACAGTGAAGTGACGGACGTGCGAAATATTCAGGG
>HF987850.1:550-7486 GCA_000431135.1 Clostridium sp. CAG:590 | reverse complement strand
GATACTACACCCTGATTATTTCGCGCGTCCGTCTAACTTACGCTGTGCAAGGGTGTGATGGTTTAGTAGGAGATGATTTCGTAACCGTCGTTTGTGATAAGAATTTGAATCTCCCATTGAGCGGAAGGAAGTCCGTCTTTGGTACGAACTGTCCAACCGTTATTCTTGTCTGTGTAGATCGGAGCTTTACCCATGTTGATCATTGGTTCGATTGTAAACATCATGCCGGGAGCCATGATCATTTCCGTTCCACGATGGGATACATAGCTTACCCATGGGTCTTCATGGAATTCAATACCGACACCGTGTCCTCCGATTTCTCTTACAACGGAGTATCCGTTTTCCATGGCAAAATCATTGATGGCTTGTCCCATATCGCCGAGGTAACCCCATGGTTTGACTTCCTTTAATCCGACCTGCAGACTTTCTTTGGCGATGTCGACTAAACGCTGTTTCTCTGGAGATACATCGCCGATGCAAAACATTCTGGAAGAATCGGAAAAATAACCATCTAATATAGTGGAAGCATCTACATTGATGATATCACCATCTTTTAATACAACGTCAGAAGAAGGTATGCCATGGCATACTTCTTCGTTGATAGAAGTGCATACGCTTTTAGGGAAACCTTCATAGTTCAGTGGGGCAGGAATCGCACCATGTTTGGTGGTGATGTCATATACCCATTGGTCAATCTCTTCGGTTGTGATTCCGGCTTTGATGTGAGCGGCAACATAATCTAATATTTCAATATTGATCTTGGCGCTTTCTTTGATCTTTGCAATTTGTTCCGGTGTCTTGATCATATTGTGTGTTGGTACTTCCGCACCTAATCGTCTGAAATGATCAATCCTATTATCAAAGTTTTCGTGACAGTATTTGTATTTCTTGCCACTTTTACACCAGCACATATCATTTCTACCTAATTTACTACTCATTGTTACAACTCCTTTGTTTTCACATTTACTACAGATACTATACTCCTCCTAAGGGAAAATGGCAATGTAGGAAGTTGGAAAAGCTTTTATTGAGAGAGATTTTCAATTAATAGGCGGTTCGTGTGTTGACGAACGAAGAAAGGGTGCCTATAATTATTTTTATGCAGTTAGTTGTTTCTAACCTAACGGAAAATGGAGAGTATAAATATGAGAAGATTTCGTAAAACTTATGCATTTGGATTGAGTGCAGCCATGGTGATGGCAATGTTAACAACCGGTAATATCTCGTATGCCGCAGGTAAGGTAGAGAAGGAAGAAACAGTATATGTTACACAGGACAGTGATGGAAGTGTGTCAGAGATCACTGTGTCAGATTGCCTTAAGAATGTTGGAAAGAATGATGTAAAGGACAAGTCTAACCTCACGAATATTGAGAATACAAAGGGGGATGAGACTTATGAGCAAGGGGAAGGGGATTCGATTACCTGGAAGGGAAATGGAGAAGATATCTATTATGAAGGAGAGACTTCTGACAAGCCACCGATCAGCGTATCCTTTACTTATCAATTGGATGGCATAGAGATGAAGGCGGAAGACCTTGTAGGAAAGAGCGGTAAGCTTACGATTACTGCAGAGTATAAGAATGAAGCAACCTATAAAGATTCATTGAACGGAAAAGAGGAGGAGTTGTATATACCATTTTTGATGGCATCAGTAGTGGTTCTGCCTCAGGATCATTTTGAAAATGTGGAAGTGAGCCAGGGTAAGCTGGTGAAAGAAGGGGATGATCAGATTGCTATTGCATATACAGTTCCGGGTCTTACGACAAGCTTGAATTTGTCGGGTGATATGAAGAAGAATTTGGAGGAGGATCTGAAGGATTCAATCACGATTACGGCAGATGTGACAGATTTTGAACTGGATTCCATTTATACGATTGCAACATCGGATATTTTCTCAGAACTTGATCTCGATGAGGACAGTTCCATGGATGATCTGGAAGAGGCACTGGATGGATTATCGGATGCGACAGATGAATTGATATCCGGTTCCTCGCAGTTGTCAGATGGAATTGGAACATTTCATAAAAGCTTTTCAAAATATGCAGATGGCGTTAGGAAGCTGAATAAGGGTGCAAAGAGTCTGGCAAGTGGAGCAAAGACATTAGCGGATTCCATCGGTACACTGGCAACGGGAACGAGTTCTTATGCGAAGGGTGCCAAATCTTTTGCAGAAGGTGTGACTGGTTATATTGCAGGAGAGAAAGCCATTTCACAGATTAATGATGCATTAGCACCGAATGCAGCAACCCTTACGACAGCAGGAAAGAGTGTGGCAGAAGGAGTGACAGCTTACACAGATGCAACTGTGGCAGCTGATAAGCAGGCGGCTTCTGTTGCAACAGGAGCTGCCGAGACAGCGACAGCGTTAGCTGGTGTAGATTATAGTGGTATCATAGCTCTATTGGAGGCATCGAAGCAGACAGCAGCAACAGAGGAAGAAAAGGCGGCAATTGATGCGTATATAGCACAGTTAAAGAGTGTATCGGAAACGGCGGCCAAGGCAGCAACAACAGCACAAAGTGCAGCAGTGGTATCGGGTACACTAAATGCAACTGTAGCGCAAAATGATACCTTGAAGAATGGAACGAGCCAGTTAAATACAGCACTTGAGAGCGTGGCAAAGGGAATTACGGGAATTGACACCTGCGTGAAGCAGTTAAATCCATATAATGAAACTTTGCTATCGGCAGCGGCATCCCTGAGTGATGAGAAGACAGTAAATGCATTAACTTCCGGTGCAACCGCACTTTCTACGGGAGCGCAGTCATTGTCAACAGGAGCAGCAGGATTACAGAAAGGATTAAAAGGATTGAATCAGGCAACCAAACAGGTTGGTACGGGAATCGGACAGTTGGCAATCGGTTCTAGGGCGTTAACAACCGGTCTTAATACATTCAAATCGGAGGGAACGGGAAAGCTTCAGACAGAATATGACAGTAAAGTTAAAACGGTACTCAAGCGATTTCAGTCACTTACCGGAGATAAAGCTTCTTACAAATCATTTACCGGTGTTGCGGATAATACGGATGGTTCGGTTAAATTTATATTCCAGACAGAATCTATCAAACAAGAAGATTAAAATTATGCCCTTGTAATATATTATGTGCAAGGGCAAAAATTTTATAAAAACATATTGACAAATATTCATATGTGCATATAATAATAAATAAAGATATGAACGATTGCTCATATGATAATATGCGAGAAAGGAGAATAATATGGCAGCAAGTGAGAATCAGAACGAATTTTTAGCGGTACACGAAGACGTTGTGAAGAGGGTATTAGAGAGACAGCCGGCAGAAGAAGAATTATATGATCTGGCGGAATTGTTCAAGGTATTTGGTGATTCGACCAGAATCCGTATTCTGCATGCGTTGATCGAGACAGAGTTGTGTGTCGGGGATATGGCACAGATTCTTAATCTGACACAGTCAGCGGTCAGTCACCAATTGAAGATACTGAAGGATGCGAAGCTGGTCAAGTTCCGCAGGGAAGGTAAGATTATATTTTATGCATTAGATGACGAACATGTGAGAACCATTTTAAGCATGGGTGTCGAACATGTGGAAGAGCATTAAAGTAATTGTAATTGCTAAGATCATATAGCAATTCATATATATCAGTGAGCGAAACAGGTTATGTGACATTTACATTATAATATTTTGAAAAGAATAGGAGATTATAATTATGAAGAAGACTTATAAGGTAGAGGTTGATTGTGCGAACTGTGCGGCTAAGATGGAAGAGGCAGTGAAGGCAACAAAGGGTGTTAAGGATGCAACACTTAGCTTTATGACATTGAAATTAAAGGTTGAATTTGAAGATGGCGCAGATGTGAATGCCGTTATGCAGGATGCATTGGCTAATTGTAAGAAGGTAGAAGACGATTGTGAGATCTTCTTATAAGAGAAGAGGAGTGATGGTATGACATCAAAACAGAAAAAAGTATTGTACCGGATTATTATAGCAACTGTATTGATCGTTGCGGTATCCCTGTTTTGCAAGTTTGTTGAGCCGGATACGTGGATCGAGGTTGTATTGTATCTGATTCCTTATTTTGTGATAGGATATGATATCCTGAAGAAGGCGGGAAAAGGAATTCTGAATAAGCAGGTGTTTGATGAGAATTTCTTAATGGCGGTAGCAACGGTAGGCGCTATGCTCCTTGGAGATTTCAAGGAAGGCGTTGCGGTTATGCTGTTCTATCAGATCGGCGAGCTGTTCCAGAGCTGTGCAGTTGGTAAGAGCCGTAAGAATATTGCTGCATTAATGGATATTCGTCCGGATTATGCGAATGTGATGGTAGATGGGGAGATCGAACAGGTAGATCCGGATGATGTTGAGATTGGAACAGAGATCATTGTCAATCCTGGAGAGAAGGTTCCGATTGATGGTGTGATCACAGAAGGTAATACAACATTGAATACAAGTGCACTGACCGGTGAGAGTGTTCCGAGAAGTGCAAAATGTGGCGAGGAAGTGATCAGCGGATGCATCAATATGACCGGTGTGATCAAGTTAAAGACAACAAAGGAATTTGGTGATTCAACGGTATCGAAGATATTGGATCTGGTTGAGAATTCCAGCATGAAGAAGTCACGGTCTGAGAATTTTATCACTAAGTTTGCCAGATATTATACGCCGGCTGTCTGCTATAGTGCATTGGCACTTGCACTTATACCACCGATCATTTCCGTGATTATGGGAATGTCGCCGAACTTCCAGACATGGATCATTCGTGCGTTGACATTTCTTGTTATCAGTTGCCCTTGTGCGTTGGTTATTTCCATACCGCTTAGTTTTTTTGGTGGTATCGGTTGTGCTTCCACAAACGGTATTCTGGTCAAGGGTTCGAATTACTTAGAGGCATTGGCAGATACGAAGTATATTGTATTTGATAAGACAGGAACACTTACCAAGGGCGTATTTGAAGTAAATGGTGTCTATCCGGAAAGCGGTTATACAGACAAGGATCTGTTATACTATGCGGCATATGCAGAGAGTGCATCCAGCCATCCGATCAGCATCAGTCTGAAGAAGGCGTATGGTGAGAAGTTAGATCTTGAACATGTGACCGGAATTGAGGAGATTGCCGGACATGGTGTGCAGGCGACAGTAGATGGCAAGCCGGTCTATGCAGGTAACAGCAAGCTGATGAAGAAGAATGGGCTTACCATTACGCAGGAGCATGATGAGGGAACGGTTGTATATATTGCCATTGATGGTGCATATGCAGGATGCATTACGATTGCAGATGTGATCAAATCGACTTCGAAGGATGCGATCCGTGGTCTTAAGAAGAGTGGTATTAAGACGGTTATGCTGACCGGTGATACAAAGAAGACTGCGGATAAGGTAGCAGCCGAAGTTGGTGTAGATATGGTAAGAAGTGAACTGCTTCCGGCTGATAAGGTATCCGAAGTAGAAGCGTTATTGGAGCAGAAGCAGGGCAAAGAGAATCTGGCATTTGTTGGTGATGGAATCAATGATGCACCGGTACTTTCAAGAGCCGATATTGGTATCGCGATGGGTGCATTGGGATCGGATGCCGCAATCGAAGCAGCCGATGTTGTATTGATGGATGATGATCCGGCGAAGATTGCACTGGCAATGAAGATCTCTATGAAGACACTTCGAATCGTGCGGGAGAATATCGTATTTGCGTTGTTTGTCAAGGCTATTTGCCTGATCTTAGGTGCGTTAGGCATTGCGAATATGTGGATTGCGATATTTGCCGATGTTGGTGTTATGGTAATCGCCGTTATCAATGCAACCAGAGCATTACGGATCAAATTGTAGAATATTTTCACGAATATAATAGATGGAACAAGACTTGTAAAGGGTAGGTCTAATGAGAAAACCTATCGCTTGCAGGTCTTGTTTTTTTATATATTATTTTGTATGATAATAGTAAGTTAGTTATAACTAACTTGACGTGTAATAATCAATTTGCAAATTGGATATACTAAGAGAAATACAGAACAAGGTGGACAACTATGCCAATACAGGAAATTATGAAATTAAGAACTTCACAGGATGAAGAAGCTAAAATGGCACTGTTATTAGCGATTCATTGTGCACCCATTTTGTCGGGAAGTAAGGCAGCGAATATCATGACGGTTACGGTACATGAATTTGACCGGATTGGCTATCTGTTGCAAGGCACCGGGATTCGGTATCGGTTTTTGAAGACAAAAGGGGATAAGGGAATCCTTTATCTCTATCGGGAAAAGAGATTGCGACAGTACTTAGAACAGGAAGAGATTCAGGAATTTCTGTCAGAGTATGGATATGATCAGGTGGATATTGCCAAAATGTTGAATCTGTTATCCAAGCGGATTCAGTTGTATAACGATCAGGAGGCAGTATTTCCGCATGAAATCGGCGTCTTTCTAGAGTATCCGTTAGGGGATGTCAAAGGGTTTCTGGCAAATGAGGGAAAGAATTTCATGTATTCCGGTTACTGGAAAGTATACCAGGATTTACAGGGAGCCGTAAGACGGTTCATACAGTATGATATGGAACGGGAGCTTACCATTCAGGCGTTAATGCAGGGAAAGACCATTCGGGAGATTGCGCTTGCAGCAGCCTGTTAGATAGGAAGATGCTTCACACATAAGATTGGAGGATAAAATGAGTAAAGTAAGTATTGTATATTGGAGTGGAACAGGTAATACAGAGGCAATGGCAAATATGATCGCAGAGGGAGTGAAAGAGGCTGGAAAAGAAGCAGATGTACTTCCGGTTTCTATCGCAAGTGTAGCAGATCTTCAGGCTGCAAGTGCATTTGCCTTGGGATGCCCTTCTATGGGAGTAGAGCAGTTGGAGGAGGCTGAGATGGAACCATTTATGTGTGAGTTAGAGAGTGGTATCTCTGGCAAGCAGGTTGGTCTGTTCGGTTCTTATGGCTGGGGCAACGAAGAGTGGATGGGTGG
>HF987850.1:0-474 GCA_000431135.1 Clostridium sp. CAG:590 | reverse complement strand
AATTGCGGTAAATGGTGCTCCGGGAACAGACGCAGAAGAGACATTGAAGGATCTCGGACGTACATTAGCCGGATTGGTTGATTAGAAAGAAGCGTAGAAGGGAATACTATCAGGGAATGGAATGATATGAAAAATGTATGCCTGCTATGATGTTTTGAAAAATATGTAATATTGAGAAAAGCTATCAGTTGCATGTATTGATTTTTCTCATGAAATTCAGTAATATAAAAGAGGTTAGTCAAGACTAACTAAATGTGAATAAATCATGTGGACTCCTCGTATTAGGGTGTAACTGCTGAATGCATCCTGAAGCAGAATTGGACTCAATTCTTGCGGGGAGTACTGCTATGTAACGGGAAAGGAGATTATGTTACGATGAATTTTTTGGAGATTGAAAAGGTAGTTGGACGTGAGATTTTGGATTCAAGAGGTAATCCAACCGTAGAGGCTGAGGTAACTTTAGTAGATGGAACC
>HF987849.1 GCA_000431135.1 Clostridium sp. CAG:590 | reverse complement strand
GGGACTGCGTTGCTTTTGATGAAGTGGCAGGTATCAAGTTTAAGGATAAAGATGGTATCCAGATTATGAAGGACTACATGGCATCCGGCTCTTTTGCCCGTGGCAAAGAGGAAAAGGCGGCTACTGCTTCCATGGTCTTTGTAGGAAACATCAATCAGAGTGTAGATGTACTGTTGAAAACATCAAGTTTGTTCGCACCGTTCCCGCCGGAAATGGGAACAGACACGGCATTTCTTGACCGTATGCACTGTTATCTTCCAGGCTGGGAAATACCGAAGTTTAGACCGGAACATTTTACTGATGATTACGGTTTTATCAGTGATTATTTGGCTGAATTTATCCGGGAACTTCGTAAGGAACAGTATGGTGACGCATTTGATCACTATTTCCGTCTTGGAAGAAATCTGAATCAGCGTGATACGATTGCTGTCCGTCGCATGATAGACGGTTATCTGAAGCTGTTGTACCCGAATGGTGAGTTTACGAAAGAGGAACTGGAAGAAGTCATTCAGATTGCTTTGGAAATGCGCCGTCGTGTCAAGGAACAGCTGAAAAAACTGGGCGGTATGGAGTTCTACGATGTGAACTTCTCGTATATCGACCTGGATGATATGTCAGAGCATTATGTTTCTGTACCGGAACAGGGTGGCGGTAAGCTGATACCGGACGGAATGTGCAATCCGGGACAGGTTTATACTGTATCCAGAGGAAAAAGCGGTATGATTGGTGTATTCCGTCTGGAAAGTCAGATGCTTCCGGGCAATGGTAAGATTGAACGGACTGGTTTGGGAAGCGATTCAAAGTGTAAGGAAGCTGTAAACACGGCATTTAACTACTTGAAAGCAAATGGTAACCGGATTAGTGGCTCTATCAGCACATCGACCAAGGATTACATCATCAATTATCAGGATTTGCAGGGTATTGGTATGACCGAAAAACTGGCACTGCCTACACTGATTGCCCTTTGTTCGATAGCTCTGGGAAAGCCAGTGGTCAGTAATCTGGCAATTCTGGGCGATATTACAATCAGCGGTACGATGATAAAGGTGGATGAACTTGCAAATACGCTTCAAGTGTGCCTGGACAGCGGTGCAAAGAAGGTGCTGATTCCAAGTACATCATTCGTGGATTTTGCAAGCGTTCCAGCTGATCTGATGAGCGCATTTCAGCTGATTCCGTATCAGAGTGCAGAGGATGCTGTGTTTAAGGCATTGGGAGTAGAATGAAGTCATTATTGAGGTCAGTAACCTTGATAAAGAGTAAATGATATAGGATTGATGGGATGAATGACACGACAAGAAGTATTTAACTGGTGCAGACAGCAATATGGTACAGAACCGGAATATCCGTGGAATGACTGGAATGCTGTTCTGCGTCACACAGACAATCAAAAGTGGTATGGCTTGATAATGGAAGTCAGCAGAGATAAATTAGGGCTTTCCGGTGACGGTGAAGTTGATATTCTGAATGTGAAAAGTGACCCGATGTTGATCGGTTCTTATCGTACTCAGGAGGGATTCTTTGCTGCATATCACATGAATAAAGAAAACTGGATTAGTATTCTTCTGGATAAGCCGGAGTTGGACGATGCCATTAAAAAATTGTTGGCTTTGAGCTTTGAACTGACCACACCAAAGAAAAAGAGGACACAATAACATAAAGAAAAGAGAAGCCTGCATAGCCGGTAGAATGTATCGGATATGTGGGCTTTTTTGCGCTTATGGACTAATTACTGACCATAAAGATAAAATTTCTTCAATGAAATTTTATCGCATAGGCGATAGAGACCATGTAGCAAATCGACAATAATACTCAGAGCCAATAAAATAAAAAAATACGGAAAATGGGTAGGAGGTGATCGAAGCGATGGGCGCAAATGAAGTGGACTATGTAAAGATTGGGCAACGGATCAAAGAAATCCGAAATAAAAAGGGCTTGCAACAGGCTGAGCTTGCATATCGTGCAGGACTGACGACATCACATACAAGCCATATTGAGACTGCCCAGACAAAGTTATCTTTGCCAGCTATCGTTAAGATTGCAAATGCTCTCTCAGTTTCTGTGGATGAATTACTGTGTGACAGTCTGATAGAAGTAAAACCGGTATATGACCAAAGAATAGCAAATGAACTGGCTGATTGTGATGCGGCTGAGTTGCAGGCTTTTCTTGAAATTATTCAGACAACAAAAACAGTAATTCGGAAAAATCGTAAAGTTACAAACGACTTGTAACAATGCACCTTGTTACTTTGGAGCAAGACACTTTTGCCAGTTGTTCTTATTTAGCTGGTTCCTGTGGATGCCCTTGAGTATCGGTAAAATCCGAATACTAATATAGCATTTCCAAATATGAAAGCTGTCTTGACTGTAAGTATCTAATAAGATATGACAGCCAACTCACAACTCGCAATTCCTAACCGTAAAGCTGTCAGGTTATTATGACCAGTGTAGCTTTGCGGTCTTTTTTTACATTTTTTTATGAGGAGGTATGAGTATGACGGAGAGTTACAAGAGCCTTACGGAATCCAGTGAAGAAGATGTTGGAAATGATATAGAATACGTTCGATATGCAGTTGAAATCGAGCGTACTATTCATAAATTACATGGGAAAATTGCAGGATGTAGCGATCCCAAAAAAGTTGCATTGTCTGTTATGGAGACAGTATCTCAGTTTTATGATGCCGATTGGTGTGGAATTATTCATATTGATTTGGATGTCGGTGTATGGACTCCGTTATGGTGGTACGACACAAAGAACGGACCGATGGCACCGAATACTTGTAAAGAATATGAATTATCAGATTATTGTGGTCGATGGTTAGAATGCTTAAAGGATCGTGTTTCTGTTAAAATATCAGACGTTGAAGAAATTCGAGAGAATAATCCAGAAGAATATAAAATGTATCAACGACTGGGGGTTCAGTCCGTTTTAGCTGTTCCATTTTGGAAAAGACCTACGGGATTTCTTGTATTGAAGAACCCAAAGCGATACCAAAATCATGGAAGTTTACTACGATTATTGAATCATGCGATTAAGTCAGCATTAAATGAGTATTTTTTGATGGAGACCAATAAACTTGCTGTCATGGCACCACGAATTGAAAAAGATACCGATGTTTATATCAGTATGTTTGGTGAACTGAAAATCGCAACATCAAAAGGAGCTTTGACAGAGCAGGAATTAAAATCTCCAAAAATCGTAAGAATGTTGGTGTACTTATTGCTATCACAAAAAGTAGCTTCTGTGCCAAGAGAAATCGTAGATGCAATCTGGCCGCATGAAGAATCGGATGCTCCAGGGAAAAATCTGAAAGGATTAGTGTATCGCTTACAGCAGTCATTTTCATTGATTTCAGATTATCGCTTAATAGAATCAACTACTCACGGTTATCAGATCAATCCTAAGTTGAATGTTTTTACAGACGTTCAGCTGTTTGAACGTAAGTGGAGAATGGCTCTAAATGCTTCATCGACAGGGACAAAAGTGGAATTGCTGAAAAAGGCTGTTGATCTTTATAATGGAGATCTACTTCGTTCTGCCAGTTCAGAGCATTGGATTATAGGACAGTCTGTACATTATCAGCATCGCTATATTGGTGCAGTGACAGAGCTTTTGAAAACGCTGCATGAGGATCAGGATTATCATTGCGTCCATCGTTATGCGGCAAAGGCACTGGCGATTGTTCCACATAGCGCAGATATTTATTACTGGCTGATTCATGCGATACATAAGCAGGGACATACAGAGATTGCCAGAAGTGAACTGCGGACAGCAAAAAATCATCTGCTTGAGGAAGATTATGAGCTGCTGGCAAATAGATTAGCTGTGGAAGCGAATATGACGTAAGAAATGCCGGAGGTTGCTTTATTCCTCCGGTATTTTTGCTCCTTACAAACTGGACTTTGAGAAAAAGCCAAGGGGCTTTAATGTCCCTTATGCTTTTCTCTTTTCTTTTGCTGTTTCAGTTAAAACATTCGCCGTTCTTCCGCCTCTTTTTTCTTGCGACTTCTTTCTTTCCGCTCCTGCTTGTTCTGTTCCTGTTGCAATTTCAATGCCTGCTGCGATTTTGTGCCGATTCCTGTTTCTATTGTCTGCTTTTTTGCTTCTCGCTGCATCCGTTTCGGATTTCTTTTTATATCCTTTACAGCAGTTTCAACAGCCGGACTGAA
>HF987848.1:3186-6074 GCA_000431135.1 Clostridium sp. CAG:590 | reverse complement strand
ATTAAAAAAACAACTTGCAGCACAATCAAAAAATAACTAATTCTATCATAATGCCCGGAATAAACTTCACAATTTATTCTGGGCATTATTCACATATTATATGTATCTCCTATTTTATCTTTTTCCGGTTTTATGAAAAACGGTACAAACCCAGCATATACAAAGGTTGACACACTCTTTTATATATAATAAAATAGTTATAATTATGTTTATTGATATAATAAAGGAGTAGGAACAAGATGAGAAAAACGATTGCCATGTTATTGGCATGTATGTTGCTGCTGACATATTGCTTGCCAGTTCACGCAACGGAGGTTACAACAGAAGCAACTACTGAACACCCGGAAACAACCGAATATCCGGACGATCCTACCAGGGAACCGGATCTTGTTGCAAATGCTGCCATTGTTATGGACGCTGCTTCCGGACAAGTCTTATATGAAAAGAATTCACAGGAAAAGAAATACCCTGCAAGTATTACCAAGATTTTAACTGTATTGATTGCATTGGAACATAATGTTGATTTTAACGCTACGGTTACAATGTCTGAAAATGCAATCTGGGGCGTTGAAAGAGACAGTACCCTGATTGGTCTAGATGTCGGGGAACAGGTTACAGTAAAAGATCTTGTATATGCAACAATGGTCAAATCAGCAAATGAATGTGCTTATGCACTTGCAGAATATGTAGCCGGTGATATTGAATCATTTGCAAAATTAATGAACGAGCGGGCTGCTGAGATTGGATGCAAGAACACACATTTTATTACTCCAAACGGATTGCATGACGAAGACCATTATACGACTGCTTACGATATGGCATTGATCACGAAAGAAGCTCTGAAGAATGAAACATTCCGTGAGATTGCTGGAACTTTGAATTATACAGTACCTGCGACGAATCTGACCGATGAGACCAGACCTCTTTGGAACGGTAATAAGATGATTAATCCGGCAGAACCTTACTATTATGAATATTGTGAAGGTGGTAAGACCGGTTACACAATGAAAGCCAATAATACACTTATGACATTTGCCAAAAAAGATGGCTTAGAGCTGATCTGTGTTATTATGGATTGCGATGGTGCCAAATATGCCTACTCCGACACCAAAGCATTATATAATTACTGCTATAACAATTATGTGTATTATTATCCATTATCTGATTTTTCTTTTGAATCTACAGAAGAAAATGCCACCGATCAAAACGTTATTCTCAATAATTACTATTCAAGTTTAGATCATGATATGATTGATTTGTCGATTGATAAAGACTATGCACTTTTACTGAACAAATCGGTTGACACAACACAAATAGAAAAAACTGTTACATTTTATGACGAAGCAAAGGACGATCAACTAGGTGAGATTACATTTGCCTATGACGGCGAACAGATTGGCTCCACACCAATCACAAGTACAACACCTTCTTTGTCCTCTCAGATGTCACAGGAAAAAGAAACCAAACCGACAACTTCTATATGGAAGACGATTGGTAAAATTGCACTTCGCATCGGTATTGTAATCGGTGCACTTCTCGTTGTATTGATCATTTATCTTATCTTTGCAGCAATTGTTCGTAATGTGAAACGCAATCGGAGAAGAAGAGGTTACCGTAGAAGAAGTCGTCGTAGAAAAGATGACGATTACTATTTCTAAGTAGAAAATGGGGATACACATGACAAAAGAGGAAATGAATCCACTCAATATTATAGAGGAAGCCAACTCCAAAACATTGGACTATTTCAATAAAACCTATGTCAGTAATTTAGAATTAGTTCAAAGTTTAAAAACTGAGTTGTTTGAATTAGAAGTACAGATAGAGACATTAGAAAAAACAAGAGATCTGTATACTTATCACATTGACACAAGGCGTAATGTATTTTCGCCCATTGCCAATGAGAACACCAATACCGTAACTAAGGGCAAACAGATTGCTATGCAGATCAAGGACTTAGAAGATGCCAGGGAACGTCTGCAAAAAAGAATTTCTGGATTAGAAGAAGATATATCTTTTTATAAAGATCAGGTTGAAATGCTATCCAAAGCAAGTAAATGTATTCATACCGTATTAGTGGGCAGCCATCATGATGAACAGGCTGAGGATGATCCGACAGACACAGGAATTGAATTTATTGAATCCGAAGATACCGAAGACAAAACAACCCATAATTACAGTATGCTGCAATTAGAAGATTATGAACACTATCAATATGCATCTATATTAGATCAGAATATCAAGCAGGAACTAACATCAAGTCTTAACAAATTAGATGTGTTAAAATGGCTGCTTCACTCCGATATCGGCAGAGCAAAGATTACGTTAGAGGAAGTACACCATTCCCAGCAGGATGTGCTCTCTTCACTTGATCATATACTGGATCGTCTGAATTACAATATTGATACCAAACAACCTATCTGGGATCAGATCAACAAATTATTTGATGACTACAAAAATGCACATCCGGAATGTATGATTGATTCTTCGTGTGACTGTACAGAACACGAAATGAATCTTCCCCCATTTATTTCCATTCGATTAATTCGGATGTTACGAGAGATATTAGACAATGTCTTCAAACATTCTAATGCCAATCGTGTAACTGCCAAGATCTTTATCAGCAGCAGATTGATTGATGTATATGTTAATGATAACGGCGTTGGAATCCCGGAAGATTATTTAGAACGTTCTGCATGGTATTCCGGACTCCACAAACTTCACGAAACCATTTATCAATTAGATGGCAAACTTCAGATTGAAGGTGACTTGATTTCGGGAACAAATGTCAGATTTTCTTTTCCGATCAAGAAATAAAGACAACTATGAATTGTAACCGTATGAATGATTGCAATTTGTTAAGAATATATAAGAGAAAGGTACTAATACAA
>HF987848.1:0-3173 GCA_000431135.1 Clostridium sp. CAG:590 | reverse complement strand
GTACTAATACAATGAGAGATCAGATTATTGACTTAATTTCAACTGCAGCTAATTTAGATAAAGCTATGGTATCCGACATATTAGAGATACCTCCGAAAGCTGATATGGGAGATTTTGCTTTTCCTTGTTTTCAGCTTGCTAAGACTTTGAGAAAAGCACCTCCTATGATTGCTGCTGACATAGCCGAGAAGATTGGTGATGTTGATATTTTGGATAAATTAGAAGTGAAAGGTGCTTACCTTAATTTCTTCATCAAGAAGGAGCTTTTTGTTAAGACCATGATTGAAAATGCAGACGTAGAGAATTTCGGTTCTTCTGATATGGGAAAAGGAAAGACTATCTGTATTGATTATTCTTCTCCAAATGTTGCAAAGAATTTCCATGTCGGACATCTGCGTACTACGATCATTGGTAATTCCCTTTACAAGATTTACAGTAAATTAGGATATCAGGTAGAACGTATCAACCACTTAGGCGACTGGGGTACACAGTTTGGTAAATTGATCGTAGCTTACAAAGCATGGGGAAGCAAAGAGGCTGTTGAAAAAGATGGTGTCGCAGAATTGATGCGTTTATACGTTAAGTTCCATGAAGAAGCCGATAAAGATGACAGTTTGAACGATCAGGCAAGAGCATGGTTTACAAAGATGGAACATGGTGATGAAGAAGCACTTGATATCTGGAAATGGTTTGTAGATATCAGCTTAAAAGAATACAAAGGCACATATGCTCTGCTCGGTATGGAATTTGATCATTATCTCGGAGAAAGTTTCTATCGTGATAAGACCGCAGATGTTGTAAAGCGTTTGCAGGATGCGAATTTATTAGAAGAAAGCCAGGGTGCTCAGATTGTGAATCTGGATGCTTATGACATGCCACCATGTCTGATCATGAAAAAAGATGGAAGTTCTATCTATGCAACAAGAGATCTTGCTGCTATCTTCTATCGGAAAGATCGTTGGAATTTTGATAAATGTTTATATGTTACCGGTCAGGAACAGAAACTTCATTTTGCACAGGTTTTCAAAGTTGTAGAATTATTAGGCAACGACTGGGCAAAAGATTCTCTTGTTCATATTCCATATGGTCTGGTCAGCTTAGAAGGTGCCAAATTATCAACAAGAAGTGGCAACATTATATATGCAGAGGATATCTTATTAGAGGCAATCGATAAGGTAAAAGGTGTCATTGCCGAAAAGAATCCGGATCTTGAGAACAAAGATGAGGTTGCAAAGATTGTTGGTGTCGGGGCAATTCTTTTCCATGATCTGTATAACCAGAGAATCAAAGACGTTTCCTTCAAATGGGATAAAGTATTAAACTTTGATGGTGAAACCGGTCCATATGTACAGTATACCTACTGCCGTTGTGCCAGCATTTTACGAAGCATTGATCATGACGCAAATGCAGCCATTGATTATAGTCTGTTATTAGATGAAGAAGCAATTGCCTTATTAAAAGAGATCAACCGTTTTCCACAGGTTGTCAAAGATGCTGCTGAGAAATACGAACCATCGGTTGTTGCACGTTTTGCAATGGATGTTGCACAGTCCTTCTCACGCTTCTACAATGCAGACCGTGTAAATGTTGAAGATGCTACACTTCGTAACGCAAGAGCCAAATTAGTAGACATGACAAAACATACTTTGAAGGATGCTTTGGATCTGTTAGGTATCCAGTGCCCGGAACAAATGTAATATACGCTACATTCATTTAAACCGGATCGTTATTATAAAGGAGTGTAAACAATGCTATTAATAAAAAATGGATACGTCATAGATCCACGTTCCGGTCGCAACGGAATCTACGACATACTGATTGAAGATAAAAAGATTAAGAAAATTGATTCTTTTATTATGGAGATGGATCTGTCAGAGGAAGAACGACAGGATCTTCAGATCATTTACGCAGATAATATGATGATTGCTCCGGGATTAGTTGATGTACATGTGCATTTTCGTGATCCAGGATTTACTTACAAGGAAGATATCCATACGGGTGCACAGGCTGCGGCCAAAGGTGGTTTTACAACTGTTGTCATGATGGCAAATACCAAACCTACCATTGATAATGAAGATACTTTGGAATATGTTTTAACCAAGAGTGCCGACACAGATATTCATGTTCTCTCCTGTGCTTCCATTACAAAAGGACTTCAGGGACAAGAATTAACAGATATGGATTCATTAAAAGAAAAAGGAGCTGTCGGATTTACAGATGATGGTATTCCAATGATGGACGAGAATCTTGTTGTTGCTGCTATGAAGAAAGCCAAAGAATTAAATGTTCCTCTGAGTTTTCATGAAGAGAATGCCACCCTTATTACAAACAACGGTGTAAATCACGGAAAAGCATCTGAACATTATAATATAGAAGGTTCTCCCCGCGGTGCAGAGATTGACATGATCTATCGTGATCTGAATCTTGCCGGTGAATTGGACGCTCCAATTAACATACAACATATCAGTAGCAAAGAAGGAGTTGAATTAGTCCGCCAGAAAAAGATGGAAATGATTGAGAAATATAATCTTACTCTCCCACTCCCAAAATCAAACGAAGAACTTACGGATATTTCCAATGATGACACCGGTAATTCTTTTACCCAGATAATACCGATGGATATTGCGCAGAAGATCAATATTCATGCAGAGGCTACCCCGCATCATTTTTCTTTGACGGAAGATGCTGTGATTGAACATGGAACCATGGCTAAAATGAATCCACCTCTTCGAACAGAACAAGATCGTCTTGCAATTATCAAAGGATTAAAAGACAATACCATTGACCTGATTGCAACTGATCACGCACCACATAGTGCAGAAGAGAAATCAAAACCAATCACAGAAGCTCCAAGTGGAATTATCGGATTAGAGACATCCCTTTCCTTGGGAATCACTAACCTTGTAAAAGCCGGATACCTTACTTATATGGAACTTATTGAAAAAATGACGATCAATCCGGCTACAATGTATCATTTGGATTGCGGTTATATTGCAGAAAATGGACCTGCTGACCTCGTAATTTTTACCGATAAGCCACATACTTATGATTCATTTGTATCGAAGGCATCTAATTCTCCATTTCTGCACTCTACTCTCTATGGAAATATTGAGTATACCATCTGTAACGGACGAATCGTATATTCTTCTTCCCCTTGCACAGCGTGAAGGACG
>HF987847.1:1460-16546 GCA_000431135.1 Clostridium sp. CAG:590 | reverse complement strand
CCTCACTTCACTGTGCAAGGGTGATGATTTTAATGTGTGAAGGATAAGGAGATACTTCCGTAGTGTGTAGATACCTGAATCGCTTTTGGAGTATCCCGGACATAATTGTAATGGCCAGAAGCATCCTCGTCATCAACCTCAATATCGTCTGTATCAGAGGTAAGATCAAGGCTATAATCGGATTTGCGGCCCTTCAGTTCCAGGTCACAATCGCCGGAATCCAGGGTTGCAGTCAGATTCATGATGGTGGAGGCTTCGGCGTCTGCATCTCCGTAATGCAGGTTCAGGGTTGCAGTGTCAGAGGTGAACTTTTCGGCAGAAAAATCACCGGAATCATTTGCTAGCGTGAAATCAGATACACTTGTAGAAGAGATATCAAAGTCACCATAATTTAGAACAAAATTGCCGGATGTTAATTCGGTGTTCGAGATAGTAACATCGCCGTCATCGGCGGTCAATTCCAATGCATTGCCGGACAGATGAGATAAGATAATATCACCATAGTTGGCAGTCACATTGATATGATCAAAATTCAGATGGGAAAGCTCTATATCACCGGAGCAGCTTTTTAGTGTGATCTCATTCAGTGCCTGCTTAGAAGGAACGGTAAGGACTAAGGCATAATCAGAGTAAGAAGTTCCGCTAAGAGAAAAATTAATGGTATGTTCACTTTTGCTTTCTAACTTCAAAGTACCATTTTCAATGGAATAAGTTGTATGGATATTGTTGTATTCCGGATAAGACAGGGAATAGGAATCTCCCTGTGTGATCACGATATCATAAGCGTCACAAGCAAGATCAATGTTTGTGAAGGCATCTAAGTCCTCTTTGATAATCTTATGCTTGGCATTTTTTTCAGTAAAGAAGCGGTTAGAAGATGGAAGATAGGACCAATCCATGCTGCCACCGAGCATATATCCGCTTCCGGCAAGACCGATTCCGATCAAGATAAAGCAAAGTGATATAATAGTTGTAATTTTAATAACCTGTTTCATTTAGGATACCTTCTTTCTTATGAATAAATGTTTAAATGCAGCTGCAATTCCGTGTGTGCAGAGATTAGCAAATGCGATTGTTGCAATGGCTAATAGTAATCCGATGCCAAGCAATAGGAAACCGCCGCCGGCACAGATAAGTTTCTGAGCGGCTCCCGGTGCGGCAAACGTTGCAAAGAATAATGCAAAACTGCAGGCAATGCAGGCAAGGGAAACGCATGCAATGGAAAGCACCAGGCTGAATACCACGATCAACAGGGCTGCTAAGCAGATAATTGCAGCAAACGCAAGCGGTACAGCAACCGGGGAGGCACAGATGCCTAAAATGATCATCCATATTACGGTTGTGTTATTCCTGATTCCGCCCTTTTCTTTCTGGGCATCCATATGTTTTTCTGTGCAGGTGGCAATGATCTCACGGGCAATCTCATTCGGAGTACCTAAGGTGCTTGTAACATCGGTAGAATCATCGGCTCCCATTTCCTCAAAATATTCTTCATAGTAACGAATGGCATCTTCACGATCCTCTTTTGGAAGACGTCGCAAACGCTTCTCTAATTGTTTGATAAATTCGGTCTTATTCATAGCTTATCCCTCCTAACAGAGTGTCAATTTTGTTCTTGTAAGACTCCCATTCTTTCTTATAAAATGTTAATTTTTCTTTGCCGGTATCGGTTAATTGATAATACCTCCGGTTTCTGCCTTGAAAAGGTTGATCATAGGTTGTTAAACAGTTATCCTTTTGTAATCGCCGCAATACGGGATATAATGTAGATTCCGAGATGTCTACGATTTCTTTTACCTGTGCGGTTAAAGTATAGCCATATGCATCTTCTTTTTCTAAAATGGCAAGAACGCAGGCGTCTAGCAGTGGTGCTGCGATCTGAAATGTCATAAGCATGACCTCCTTGTTTGAATGTGATCATGAACGCATAAGTGCGAATGCAGCTTTTGAAGTGAGTGTTCGCGCATAAGTACACGAAGTATGGGTTCATAATATAATAGATAATATTGCTTTCTGTCTAATATTATATGACGTATAATATTGTATGTCAAGTAGAAAAACAATATTTGGAATAATTGCTTTTTCTTTACTTTTGAAGGGAACAATGTTAGAATGATATCCGTATGATTATATTTCAAATGGAAATAGGAGTGGAAAAATGGGTATTTTCGAGAAAGTGTTTGGAACACATAGTGAAAAAGAGATTAAACGAATCCAGCCTTTAGTAGATAAGGTGTTGGCATTAGATGAATCAATGCAGGCATTAAGTGACGACGAGCTTCGTGCGAAAACGGATGAGTTTAAGAAACGTTTATCAGATGGAGAGACGTTGGATGATCTTTTAGTGGAAGCATTCGCAGTTGTGAGGGAAGCTGCGGTCCGGACACTTGGCATGAAACACTATCCGGTACAGATCATGGGTGGTATTTTACTTCATCAGGGTAGAATTCCGGAGATGCGTACCGGTGAAGGTAAGACGTTGGTGTCAACGCTCCCTGCATATCTGAATGCTTTAGAGGGGAAAGGTGTTCATATTGTAACGGTAAACGATTATTTGGCAAAACGTGATGCGGAGTGGATGGGACAGATTCATGAGTTCCTGGGATTAAAAGTTGGAGTAATCCTTAACAGCAGTGATAATGATGAGCGTAGAGAAGCATATAATTGTGATATTACCTACGTTACCAATAATGAGTTGGGATTTGACTATTTGAGAGATAACATGGTGATTTACAAGGAACAGCTAGTACAGAGGGAACTGCATTATGCAATCGTGGATGAGGTTGACTCTGTGTTGATTGATGAAGCGAGAACACCACTTATTATTTCCGGACAGAGCGGTAAGTCTACTGAATTATATAGAATGTGTGATCTTTTGGCTCGGCGTATGAAGCGTGGCCAAGGAGACGGTGAACTTTCCAAGATGGATGCCATCATGGGAATGGATGTCGAAGAAGATGGTGATTTCCTTGTAAATGAGAAGGACAAGCAGGTAATGTTGACTGCACAAGGTGTAAAGGAAGTGGAGAACTTCTTCCATATTGATAATCTGGCTGATTCAGATAACTTAGAGATCCAGCATAATATCATTTTGGCATTGCGTGCACATAATTTAATGTTCAAAGACAAAGATTACATTGTAAAAGACAACGAAGTTTTGATCGTAGATGAGTTTACCGGACGTGTAATGCCAGGTAGACGCTTTTCAGATGGTCTTCATCAGGCAATAGAAGCAAAGGAGAATGTAAAGGTTCGTAGAGAGAGCAAGACACTTGCAACCATTACATTCCAGAATTTCTTCAACAAATATAACAAGAAGGCAGGTATGACAGGTACGGCACTTACAGAGGAAGAAGAATTCCGCGAGATTTACGGAATGGATGTTGTGGAAGTTCCAACCAATTTACCGGTGGCCAGAATTGATGAAGATGATTCCGTTTATTGTACCAAGAAAGAAAAATTAAATGCAATTGTAGAAGATATTAACGAATGTTACCGGAAGGGACAGCCTGTATTGGTTGGTACGATCACAATCGATTCTTCCGAAGAAGTCAGCCGGTTACTGACTAAGAAACATATACCACACAAAGTATTGAATGCCAAATTCCATGAATTGGAGGCTGAAATTATTGCACAGGCAGGTCAGATGAATGCAGTCACGATTGCTACCAACATGGCAGGCCGTGGTACAGATATTAAGCTTGGTGATGGAGTGAAAGAATTAGGAGGTCTGCGAATCATCGGTACGGAACGTCATGAGTCAAGACGTATTGACAACCAGTTGCGCGGACGTGCCGGACGTCAGGGCGATCCGGGTCAGTCTAAGTTCTATCTTTCATTGGAAGATGACCTGATGCGTCTGTTTGGATCAGAGCGTGTTATGGCGATGTATGAAGCATTGAACATTCCGGAAGGAGAAGAGATCCGGCATAAGACGATCACGAAGTTTATAGAGAAAGCACAGAAGAAGATTGAGAGTAACAACTTTGGAATTCGTAAGAATCTGTTAGATTATGATCAGGTTATGAATGAGCAGCGTGAAGTGATTTACAAAGAACGTCGGCGCGTATTAGATGGAGAAAATATGCGTGATGTTATCTATAATATGATTAACGAAGATGCAGAGGAGATTATTGATCGTAATATTAATGAAGATGCATATCCGTCCGAATGGGATATGAAGGCCTTGAATCAGGAATTGTTAGATATCTTCCCGATGGAGAAGGTTGAATTGTCAGAGGATGATCTCAAACATATGTCTAAGAAGGATTTGGTTCAGAGAGTGAAAGAAACAGTGAATAAGCTCTATGAAGCCAAGGAAACAGAATTCCCTGAACCGGAGATGATCCGTGAGGCAGAGCGTGTTATTTTATTGAAAGTGATCGATCGCAAATGGATGGATCATATTGATGACATGGAGCAGATGCGTCAGGGTATCGGACTTCGTGCATTAGGACAAAGAGATCCGTTAGTAGAATACAAGTTTGTCGGTTTTGATATGTTTAATGAGATGACAGCGGGGATTCGTCAGGAGACTGTTAAGGCATTGTTACACTTGCGTGTAGAGCAGAAAGTAGAGCGTGAAGAGGTTGCCAAAGTAACCGGAACCAATAAGGATGATTCTTCTGTGAAGGAGCCTGTGAAACGCAAGAGTGCTAAGATTGGTAGAAATGATCCGTGTCCTTGTGGATCAGGTTTGAAATACAAGCAATGTTGTGGTAAAAATGCATAATAATATAGAGAACCATGATATTGATGAGAACAAACATTTCAATGTTATAATGCATGTGTGAAGATTGGATGATAGATAGAAAGAGGTGATTCTGTGATAGAGACAGACAATTATAAGTTTGAGCTTGCTCAATATGAAACTCCATTACAGGAAGTGAGGGATTCACTTTGACATCCCTATCAAAAAAGATAAGGTAGCGGAGTTAGAAGCAGATATGGAGGCTCCGGATTTTTGGAATGATGTGGAGCACTCTAATGAAGTAATGAAGACAGTCAAGAGTCTGAAAGACATTCTGGCTGCATTTGACAAGGTGTCTGGTGAGTATGAAGATATTGCGGTATTAATCGAGATGGCAGACGAAGAGGAAGATGCATCTTTGTTGCCGGAATTGGAAGAGTCCATGGCACAGTTCAAAGAAGACTTTGAAAGCTTGCGGATCCAGACATTATTGTCCGGTGAGTTTGACAAAGATAATGCGATTGTGACACTTCATGCGGGAGCCGGTGGAACAGAGAGCTGCGACTGGACGGGGATGCTTATGCGAATGTATACCCGATGGGCAGAGAAGAAAGGATTCTCTACGGAGATTCTGGATTATCTCGAAGGGGAAGAAGCAGGCGTGAAGTCTGTTACGATTCAGATTAACGGAGAGAATGCATATGGTTATCTAAAATCAGAAAAAGGAGTTCACCGATTAGTCCGTATTTCGCCTTTTAATGCCGCAGGTAAACGGCAGACGTCATTTTCTTCATGTGATGTTATGCCGGATATTGAAGAAGACGTTTCAGTGGATATCAAAGATGAGGATCTGAGAATTGATACATATCGTGCAAGTGGAGCCGGTGGACAGCATATCAATAAGACATCTTCGGCAATCCGTATTACACATTTGCCGACCGGTATTGTTGTACAATGTCAGAATCAGAGATCGCAGCATCAGAATAAAGATAAGGCAATGAAAATGCTTGCTTCCAAGTTGTATGTATTGAAGCAACAGGAGAATCAGGAGAGATTGGACGATATACGTGGGGACATATCAGAGAATGGATTTGGATCCCAGATCCGCTCTTATGTAATGCAGCCATACACAATGGTGAAGGATCATCGTACCGGAATGGAAGTCAGCAATGTAAACGGTGTTTTAGATGGTAATGTAGAACCGTTCATGAATGCATATTTGAAATGGATAAGTCTGAATAAGGAGTAGGTTGTATGGAGGAACAAAAATTTGTTGTTTTTCAATTAGAGGACCAGAAGTATGGAATGAGCCTGATGCGGGTAAATGGCATCGAACAGGATTATCATATAATTCCTGTGCCGAATGCTCCGGAAGGGATCAGCGGAATTATTAATTTAAGAGGTGCGGTAATTCCGGTATACAGCTTAAGAGAACGCTTTGGAATGGATCCACATATTGATAATCCTGAAAAAAGTTTACTTGTAACGAATAGTCATGGAATACTATTGGCGTATGAAGTAGATTGCGTAGAAGAGATTGAAGAGGTTCCGGATTCCAAAATTAGTTTGATGCCGTCTGTTGCATCGAATGAAGATACGGCATTTATGGAACAGGTATTGCAGATCGGTAATGAGATTATCATTACTATTAATGTTGACAAAGTGTTATCTGAAGATGTCAGACAGATGGTTGATCAGATAGTAGAAGAGAATCAATAAGTACAAGAAGATAAAGGAGGTAATTATGGTTAATATTGCAGTTTTAGGATATGGTACAGTAGGATCAGGTGTAGTGGAAGTAATTAACACGAATCATGAGAGTATCAACAAAAGGGCTGGAAAGGAAATTAATATCAAGTATGTATTAGATCTTCGTGATTTTGAGGGAGACCCGGTTCAGAAGATTCTGGTACATGACTATGATGTGATCTTGAAAGATCCGGAAGTAGATATTGTGGTAGAGGTAATGGGTGGCGTAGAACCGGCATATACATTTACCAAACAGGCACTTTTGAATGGAAAGAGCGTATGTACTTCTAACAAAGAGTTGGTGGCAAAACATGGAGCAGAGCTTCTTGCAATTGCAAAAGAACACAAACTGAATTATTTGTTTGAAGCATCAGTAGGTGGCGGAATCCCTATTATCCGGCCGTTGAACAGTTCTTTGACTGCAGATGAGATTACCGAGATTACCGGTATTTTAAATGGTACAACGAATTACATATTAACAGAGATGGCAGAAAAGGGTGCTGCTTTTGAAGATGTCTTAAAGATTGCACAGGAAAAAGGATATGCTGAACGTAATCCGGAGGCAGATGTTGAGGGTTATGATGCTTGTAGAAAGATAGCAATCTTAACTTCTTTAGTTGCCGGCGAGCAGGTGGATTATGAAGATATCCATACAGAAGGAATTACAAAAATTACAGAGACAGATTTCAAATATGCCAAGGCGATGAAAGCATCGATCAAACTGCTTGGAATGAGCAAGAAAGTAGATGGAACATTTTATTCGATTGTAGCTCCGTTTATGATTGGACAGCAGCATCCGCTGATTGGCGTGAACGGGGTGTTTAATGGCATTTTTGTTCATGGTAATGTTTTGGATGATGTGATGTTCTATGGAAGAGGAGCAGGTAAGCTTCCGACTGCAAGTGCAGTTGTGTCTGATGTTGTGGATGCTGTAAAACATATGCATACGAATATTATGACAATCTGGGAAGAACGCAAGAGCAATCTTGGAAAGTTTGAGGATTGTGAGAACAAATTCTTTGTCCGTATGAAAGATAAAGGATTAGATGATGATCAGATGTTTGGCATTAAGGATGCGTTTGGTGATGTTTTATATGTGAAAGCGCCGGGCGTGACAGATGAATTAGCATTTGTTACGAATAGAATGCGTGAAAAAGATTTTGCAGATCATATAGCAAAATTTGAAGATGTTTACAGCGTGATCCGCGTAGATTTCTAAAAAGAACTTGAAAAAAGGGCTGCTACGCCAAATGTTGATCATTCTGGTGCGGTAGCTCTTTGCGGTTTACGCATTAATATATTTTGTGCTATGATGAGAAATATACAGTTTCGGGAGGTACAAAGGATGAAACGAGAAAACTATTTGAGTTGGGATCAGTACTTTATGGGAATTGCGTTACTTTCAGCAGAGAGAAGCAAGGATCCAAATACACAGGTTGGAGCCTGTATTGTAGATGCGGATAATAAGATTTTATCAGTGGGTTATAATGGTATGCCGTCCGGCTGTAAGGATGATGAGATGCCGTGGGGACGAGTTGGAAAACCCTTGGAAAATAAATATTTCTTTGTATGCCATGCAGAACTGAATGCAATATTAAATTATAGTGGCGGGTCATTGGCAGGGGCAACCTGTTACTCCACCTTGTTCCCTTGTAATGAGTGTGCAAAGGCAATCATACAGAGTGGAATTAAACGAATTGTATATTTGTCGGATAAGTATTCGGATACAGAAGCGACAATTGCTTCCAAGATGATGTTTAAGATGGCGGGAGTGGAATTTCGTCCATATGAACCGGGAGACAGAGAGATTCATCTTAGTTTATAATGATTTATTTGTGCGAAAGCGCAGGAGTTATAAAAACGCAATATTTGGAATATAAAATATTGCAACATTGCTAGAATATAAGAAAGAGGATTTTACAACATGGATATTGCAAAAGTGATTGCACAAGAGTTAGGCATTCGTGCCGGACAGGTAGAAGCAACGGTGAAATTGATCGATGAGGGATGTACCATTCCTTTTATTGCCAGATATCGAAAGGAAGTAACCGGCTCTTTAAATGACGAGGTATTGCGTGACTTATATGAACGGTTGAATTACCTTAGAAATTTAGAAGAACGAAAAGAGACCGTGATTGCCAGTATTGAAGAACAGGGGAAACTGACAGATGAATTAAAAAAACAGATTCTGGATGCGATGACATTAGTGGCAGTAGAGGATCTGTATCGGCCATACAAGCAAAAACGTAGAACTCGTGCAACGATTGCAAAAGAAAAGGGATTAGAGGGTCTTGCCAATATCATTTATCTTCAGATGGCAGATCATCCGATCGAGACGGATGCGCAGGGATATATATCAGAGGAAAAGGGTGTTACATCGATAGATGAAGCAATTACCGGGGCGCTGGATATCATTGCTGAAAATATTTCGGACGAGGCGGAATACCGTACGTATATAAGGGATATTACTGTAAAGGAAGGAAAATTGGTGACAGCTGCAAAGGATGCAGAAGCAAAATCGGTATACGAAATGTATTATGATTTTGAAGAACCGATTGCAAAGGCGGCGGGATATCGTATATTAGCAATCAATCGTGGAGAAAAAGAAAAGGTATTGTCGGTGAAGGTGATGGCTCCGGAAGAACGCATTTTGCGTTATTTGGAGAAGAAGATCATTGTACGGGACAATCCGTACACAACACCGCTTTTGCAACAGGCGGTGGAAGATAGTTATAAGAGATTAATATCAGGAGCAATCGAACGGGAGATTCGGAGTGATCTTACAGAGCAGGCAGAGGATGGAGCGATTGCTGTATTTGGAAAGAATTTAAAACAGCTTCTTATGCAGCCACCAATCAAAGGACAGGTAGTTCTTGGATGGGATCCTGCATTTCGAACAGGCTGCAAATTAGCAGTAGTAGATGCAACCGGAAAAGTCCTGGATACGATTGTGATATATCCGACAGAGCCACAGAAAAAGGTTGCTGAATCAAAACGCATCGTGCATAACCTGATCAAAAAGTATGGTATTACTCTGATTTCGGTGGGAAATGGAACGGCATCACGAGAATCGGAACAGGTTATTGTTGAATTGTTAAAGGAGATTCCGGAAAAGGTACAATATGTAATTACAAATGAAGCGGGAGCTTCCGTGTACTCTGCCAGTAAATTAGCAACAGAAGAGTTCCCGAATTTTGATGTGGGACAACGAAGTGCGGCATCCATTGCCCGCCGTTTGCAGGATCCGTTAGCGGAGCTTGTTAAGATTGATCCAAAGTCTATCGGAGTTGGGCAATATCAGCACGATATGAATCAGAAAAAATTGGGGGATACCCTTACAGGTGTGGTTGAGGATTGTGTAAACCGGGTTGGCGTTGATCTCAATACGGCATCTGCGTCGCTATTGGAATATGTATCCGGAATCAGTAAAGTAATTGCAAAAAACATTGTTGCGTACAGAGAAGAAAACGGTCAGTTTACGAATCGAAAACAGTTGTTGAAGGTTGCCAAACTAGGACCGAAAGCGTTTGAGCAGTGTGCAGGATTTTTGCGGATTACAGGAGGAGATAATCCACTCGATGCAACCAGCGTGCATCCGGAGAGTTACGAAGTGACAATGAACCTGTTAAATAAATTGGGTTATTCAGTAGATGATATTACCAGCCAGGGCTTGGTAGGATTATCTATGCTGGTGAAGCAGAATGGCAAATTGGCATCCGAACTTGGTGTCGGGGAAGTGACTTTGACAGATATTGTGAAAGAGCTGGAAAAACCGGCAAGGGATCCGCGTGAAGAGATGCCCAAACCGATTTTGCGTACAGATGTATTAGATATGAAGGATCTTACAGAGGGAATGATCTTAAAAGGAACAGTTCGCAATGTAATTGATTTTGGTGCATTTGTAGATATTGGTGTACATCAGGATGGATTGGTTCATATTTCTAAGATCACAAATAAGAAGTTTATTAAACATCCGTTAGAGGTTATTAGTGTCGGTGATGTGGTTGAAGTGAAAGTGTTGAGTGTGGATTTGGAACGTAAACGGATTCAATTATCTATGATTTTGGATTCTTAAGTTGGAGATGGAGCAGATGGGAATGGAAGAGAGATCAATTACTTTTTCTGTTCAGATGACAGTAAAGGAAATGTATCAATTTACAATGTATCATGTATATCATCAGGCATCCGGACTGATCGGGTTGTTTTTGTCGGCTCTCGCACTCACTAATCTGGTGGTATCTTTTCATGATCTGTCAGATCAGGGGAAAACAATTATGACGATTGTGGGACTTTGGTTTACGGTGCTGGAACCGATTATGATGTATAACCGGTCAAAAAGGCAGGTAAAAAGGACAAAATCATATCAAAAGCCATTATATTATGAAATAAATGAAAAGGGGATAACTGTGTCGCAGGACGAAGAATCCCAGACTATGGAATGGGAACGCATCCGTCGTATAAAGGATACGGGATCACAGTATATCCTTTACAGTAGCCGGGTACACGCATTTATCTTCCCTAAGAAATGTCTGGGGGCTGATGCAGGTAAACTTGGCAATTTGTTAAGAGAATATGCAGTACAGAAGAATATTCCCGTAAATGGTCGAATGAAGAGAAATAGGTAGGATTGAATATGGATTATAACAGTTGGAAACCGGAAGACACATTTGAGATTGCAAGACAATTAGGTGAAAAGGCGGTGGCAGGAGATGTATTCTGTCTGATTGGAGATCTTGGAGTTGGAAAGACACTCTTTTCGCAGGGATTTGCTACAGGATTAGGAATACAGGAAAGCGTTAATAGCCCGACATTTACAATTGTGCAGGAGTATGATGAGGGCAGACTGCTTTTTTATCATTTTGACGTATATCGAATTGAGGAAAGCGAAGAGATGGAAGAAGTTGGCTTTGCGGATATGATATACGGAGAGGGCGTTTGTCTGATAGAGTGGGCCAACCTGATCGAAGACATATTGCCGGAGCATTATACCAGGGTAACCATTTGCAAAGACCTGGAAAAAGGATTTGATTACCGTATGATACATGTTGATTCTATATGAAATTTGAAACGAAGGGATAGAATATGAAGATATTAGCATTGGACAGCTCAGGGCTTGTAGCATCTGTTGCACTTTTGGAAAATGATACATTGATTGCGGAGTATACAGTCAATTATAAAAAAACGCATTCGCAGACATTGTTACCAATGTTAGATGAGATTGTTCGTATGACGGAAACAGATCTGCATTCGATTGATGCGATTGCAATTGCAAAAGGACCGGGGTCATTTACCGGGTTGAGAATTGGATCGGCAACAGTGAAGGGTCTTGGACTGGCTTTGGATAAACCGATCATTGGTGTGCCTACTATTGAAGGGCTTGCAATGAATTTATACGGGACGGATGCATTGATCTGTCCGCTGATGGATGCACGCAGGAATCAGGTATATACAGGAATTTACCGTTTTCAGGATGGAAAGTTACATGTGGTGAAGGATCAGATACCGACCGGAATTGAAGAGATTGTTGAAGCGTTGAATAAGATCGGGCAGAATGTGATCTTTTTAGGAGATGGGGTACCGGTATATCGTGAGGTGATAGAAAAAGAGCTGGCAGTTCCGCACAGTTATGCACCTGCTAATATGAACAAACAAAGAGCTGCATCGGTCGGTGTCCGGGCAATGGATTACTGGAAGGATGGAATCTATACAGATGCAGATTCGTTTGCACCGGAGTACCTTCGCTTATCACAGGCGGAGAGAGAACGCCTCGAAAGGAAACAAGAGTGATAGTGATAAGAAAAATGGAGCCGGCTGATTGCGAAGCGGTGTATCAGATTGCCAAACAAACATTACCGGAACATTGGTCGTTAGAAGAGATCTGTCGCGTGTTGCAGTATGATTATAATATATATAATGTGGCATACCGGGCTGAGGATAGCTGTGTTGTCGGATTTGCAGGGATCATGGTAATAAATGAAGATGCAGAGCTGTTAAATATAGCAGTGAGTGAAGAATTTCAAAAAAACGGAATTGGTCTATTGCTTTTGCAAAGTGTTATCGTGGAAGCGCGCAGACATTTAGCGGAAAGAATGTTGTTAGAAGTCAGAGAAAGTAATGAAAAAGCAAGAAGACTTTATTGCCAAAATGGGTTTTGTGAACTTGGTATCCGTAAAAACTATTATACGCAACCGAATGAAAATGCAATTATCATGAGTTGTCCGTTGCAGTTATAATATTACAACTATGCGTTGAACAGGACTGTCTCATATATGCAACAATTTTTTCCACTAGATTTTCGAATGGAATTAAGCTACCATAATGTTATGTCAAGAGTTAGTATGGAGGATATTATGGAGTTAGTTTATTGTAATAAATGTGGCAAAAAAATCAGAATGAAAAATGATATCCCGCAGGAGGACTATGTAAAGGTGTGCAAGCCATGGGGGTATTTTTCGAAGAAAGATGGAAGAACACAGGAATTTGTTTTGTGTGAAGATTGTGTAGAATGGTTAGAAAGAGAGTTTGTCCGACCGTCGACAATATATGATACGATTGAACTGCTCTCCTGATGAATTTATTTGAAGAGTATAGTTTAATTGAGAAAAGAGGGATGGAATGTTAGATGTATGTCTTTTGGGAACAGGGGGAATGATGCCTTTGCCGTATCGGGCGTTAACATCGTTGATGGTAAGATGCAACGGAATGAATGTTTTGATTGATTGTGGAGAAGGAACCCAGGTTTCTATTAAGCAGCAGGGATGGAGCGTGAAACCAATAGACGTTATTTGTTTTACCCATTTCCACGCAGATCATATTAGTGGATTACCGGGACTGCTTCTGACATTGGGTAATGCAGAACGACGAGAGCCGGTTACAATGATCGGTCCCAAACGTCTGGAGAAAATTGTGAATGCTTTGCGGATGATCGCGCCGGAATTACCCTTTCCGATTCGATTTATTGAATTAGAAAACGATCAGGAAAGCTTTGAATTTAACGGAATGCGAATCAATGCATATAAAGTAAATCATAATATTACCTGTTATGGATACAGCTTAGAGATTGACCGGGTGGGCAAATTCGATGTGGAAAAAGCGAAGCGGCTTGAGATTCCGATGCCGCTATGGAGCAGACTTCAAAAAGGCGAGACAATCCGGGATGAAACAGGCATTTATACACCGGATATGGTGTTGGGAGAGCCGAGAAAAGGTATTAAATTAACATATTGCACAGATTCCAGACCGACAAAAACAATTGTGGAGAATGCGAAAGGATCGGATTTGTTTATATGTGAAGGCATGTATGGAGAACCGGAAAAAGAAAAAAAGGCAAAAGAATATAAACATATGACATTTTATGAGGCGGCAAATATGGCGAAGGAAGCAGAAGTGAAAGAACTGTGGCTTACACATTACTCCCCGTCATTAGTCAGACCGCAGGAGTACGAGAAACAGGTGAGAGAGATTTTTTCCAATACTGTTATACCAAAAGACAGACGAACCACGACATTGATGTTCGAGGAGGAATAGATATGAAAAAACAGAAAACAAATGTATTTATCTTGCGTGTTGTTTTGATTGTATTAGCGGTGCTGGCGGCGTATTTTGTTGTCAGTAACCGGGCAAAAAAAGGACCTAATGCAGAGGATGGTTCAGAGGTTGATAAGCTGTTGAATTATGATTTCACAGATCAATATCCGAAAACGGTAAAGGAGACGGTGCGATTGCACTGTCGCTATATGAAATGTGCATATAATAATGAGTTTACGGAAGAAGAATTGAAAAAAGCAAACCAGCAGATCCGCAATTTGTATGATGATGAATTGTTGGATTATAATGAGGAAAGTGCACAATTGGCTTCGCTAAAAGAGGATATTCAGTATTATGCAGATAACAAACAAAAGATCATTAGTTATTCGTTTGGTGAGGACAGTCAGATAGAATATAATACAGAAAAAAATATAGATTATGCAAAAATTAAAGTAACCGTATTGTTACGTAAGGATTCGTCTTCTGCGAAGGGGCAGGAAGAATATATTCTTAGAAAAAATGATAATGGTGAATGGAAAATCCTGGGATGGCAGGCAGTAAAAGATTCTTCGACAGAAGATAAAGGAGATGCAAAGTAATGGAGAAAGATACATATATATTGGCAATTGAATCATCATGTGACGAAACGGCAGCGGCAGTTATTAAGAATGGCCGCTATGTATGTTCGAATGTGATATTTTCTCAAATTGAGCTACACAAGTTATATGGCGGAGTGGTTCCAGAAATTGCATCACGGAAACACATTGAGAAGATCAATCAGGTGATTCGTGAAGCGTTGGAAGAGGCATCTATGACATTGCAGGATATGGATGCAATTGCGGTAACGTATGGACCGGGCTTAGTAGGTGCATTATTAGTGGGTGTCGCAGAGGCGAAGGCAATTGCATATGCAGCGAATAAACCATTGGTTGGTGTGCATCATATTGAGGGACATATTGCAGCCAATTATATTGAACATTTGGATTTGGAGCCTCCATTTATGTGTCTGGTAGTCTCAGGAGGACATACGCATCTGGTGAAGGTAGCAGACTATGACAAGTTTGAAATTTTAGGTAAAACAAGAGATGATGCGGCGGGAGAGGCGTTTGATAAGGGTGGA
>HF987847.1:0-1453 GCA_000431135.1 Clostridium sp. CAG:590 | reverse complement strand
CGTTTGATAAGGTTGCAAGAGCGATTGGTCTTGGCTATCCGGGCGGACCGAAGATTGATGCGCTTGCAAAAGAAGGCAACCGGGAAGCGATTGCATTTCCTCGTGCCAAGGTGGATGGCAATGAATACGATTTTAGTTTTAGTGGTCTCAAATCTTCTGTTCTGAATTACCTGAATCAGTGCGAAATGAAACAGATCGAGGTGAACAGAGCAGATGTGGCTGCTTCTTTTCAGTATGCTGTGATAGATGTACTGACAACACATGCGATTCACGCAGTGAAGGAATCCGGAATGGATAAGCTTGCAATCGCAGGAGGAGTTGCGTCTAATTCTTCGCTGCGTAAGAATTTGCAGGAGGCATGCGAAAAGGAAGGGATACAGTTTTATCATCCATCACCAATTTATTGTACAGACAATGCGGCGATGATCGGCGTAGCGGGTTATTATGCGTTTTGTAATGGCGTAAGGCACGGATTAGATTTAAATGCTGTTCCGAATTTGAAAATAGGACAAAGAATATGAATATAATGGGAAAAGTAACAGCAATTGTGTTGGCGGCGGGGAAAGGAAACCGTATGCATTCAGAGATACCGAAACAGTACCTGGAAGTATATAATAAACCGATATTGTACTATGCTTTGCATGCATTTGAGCAAAGTCAGGTGGATAATATCGTACTTGTGACACGTCAGGAAGATATAGCATATTGCAAGGAACAGATTATAGATAAATATGGAATTCAAAAAGTGACAGATATTGTTCAAGGTGGGGAAGAACGGTATTGGTCTGTTTATAATGGCTTAAAAACATGCCGGGAAACGGGTTATGTATTGATACATGATTCGGCAAGGCCGTGCATTGGCATAGGGCGTATTAATGAAATGATAGAAGAGGTGGTGCGAATAGGAGCATGCACTTTTGGTGTGCCGGTAAAGGATACAATAAAAGTGGTAAATGAAGACGGATATGGAATAGACACACCCCCTAGACGGTATTTATGGCAGATACAGACACCACAGGCGTTTATATATAAAGATCTTGTACGTGCATATGAGAAGATGAGGGAGGATTGCACAACAGATATAACAGATGACACGATGATTGTTGAGAGATATTTGCATCAAAATACAAAGGTAATTCAGGGGGATTACAGCAATATAAAGGTAACAACACCGGACGATTTAGACGCTGTTTTAAATTTTTTTAAAAAAAATAAAAAAAGTTGTTGACACGGACTGATTTGAGTGTTAATATAGTCAATGTCGCTGACGAAAGGAAATAAATCAGCGGACACGGAGAGGTATCGAAGTGGTCATAACGAGGCGGTCTTGAAAACCGTTTGTCCGCAAGGGCGCGTGGGTTCGAATCCCACCCTCTCCGCTGTTCTTAATTACATATTAGGAACGCAATCACTTGCGGCTTGGAGAAGTACCCAAGCGGCTGAAGGGGCTCCC
>HF987846.1:32903-38855 GCA_000431135.1 Clostridium sp. CAG:590 | reverse complement strand
GTATGTTGTAATTATTACAAGCTATGCTGATGTGGCAGTTTCTTTTTTCTTAATAAAAGAATATTTTTGAAGTGGCATGGCAATACTTTCCTTAGAAATGAGTGTGATTTAGGAAAGAAGGGAACTATTTCATGAAAGAATATGAGATTTTGGACGTACATGCTGTTGAAATTCTGGATTCCCGTGGCTTGCCAACAGTAGATGTTACCATTACATTAAAAGATGGTATTACAGGAAACGCATCCATTCCGGGTGGTAACAGGATCGGACAATATGAAGCAGTTGAATTACGGGATGGAGATAAAAGACATTTGGGAAAAGGGGTGGAACAGGCCGTTACGAATGTGAATACAAGAATTGCAGATAAAATTATCGGAATGAATGTCTTAGAACAGGTAAAGATCGATCAGTTACTGATTCAGGCGGATGGAACGGAAAATAAAAGAAAATATGGAGCAAATGCAATCGCAGGCGTATCCGTCGCCTGTGCCAGAGCGGCTGCAAATGCATTAGGAATTCCATTATACCAATATATCGGTGGCGTCAATACAAAGATTATGCCGATTCCCATGATGAGCATTATAAATGGTGGAAGGCATATGGATCGCTCATTAGATGTGCAGGATATTATGATTGTCCCGGTTGGAGCGTACAATTTTACGCATGCGATGGAGATTTCATGTGAGATATATCATCATTTCAAAGAACATATAAAAGAAAATGGTTATTCCGTCAGTGTAGGAGATGAGGGTGGCTTTACACCTGATTGTAAATCGATTGACGAAGTACTGGAGTTGCTGATGGAGGCGATTGAAAAAGCCGGATACAGTGCGGGAAAGGATGTAATGCTGGCTTTTGACGTGGGGGCATCTGATTTATATGATGAAAATTCGGAATTATATTATTTTGAAGGAGAAAGCCGGATTACAGGGAAGGAAATATATCGTAATGCAGAAGAAATGGTACAGTATTATGAGGAAATGATCAATCGCTATCCGATTTATTCCATTGAGGATGGTTTAGGTGCGGAAGATCAAAAGGGATGGAAACTTCTTACTTATCGATTGGGAGAACAGATTCAATTGGTAGGAGATGCATTATTTGCAATGAATAAGGAACGCTTGCAATGTGGAATAAAAGAGTCTGTTGCAAATGCTATTTTGATCAAATATAATCAGATAGGTACGTTGACAGAAACGTTGGATGTGATCGAAATGGCTAAAAAAGCCGGTTATCGTACAATTATTAGTCACAGGACAGGTGAAACGGAGGATCCCCTGATTGGAGATCTGGCGGTGGCGGTAAATGCAGAGCAGATAAAAGCGGGTGCACCATGTCGAAGTGACAGAACTGCCAAGTACAACAGATTATTAAAAATTGAGGAACAATTGGGAAAAACTTCGGAATATAATCCGGATTTCCTGACTCGCCGGGCAAAGGGATAATAATAAATAATAAATGACAATTTAGTGCTTGCCTTTATAAAAACACTATGATACAATATCAGACAGTGAGTTTTCGGAATAGGAGGTGTTTTTGTGAAAACAGCGCTTACAATTATATTTGTTATAGTATCTGTGATTATTACAGTGTTAGTAATGTGTCAGGAATCAAAAGATAACGGCTTGGGAAGTCTTGCAGGCGGTGCTGCTGCCGGAGAGACTTACTGGGGTAAGAATAAAGGACGTTCCAAAGAAGCGTATTTAGTAATTGCAACAGCAATTTGCCTGGTGATCTTTTTGGGATTAGCGTTATTGCTTGGTTCAAAGTGGATGAATTAATGACGAAAGCTACTACATACTGTGTAGTAGCTTTTTTTGCACTTGAGGGATATGGCGGATGCGTAATGGCTTGAGTATGACAGGAGAGAATATGGACAAACAAATAGATAGAAAAAAGAAAATATTACAGGTGATCAATGATAAGCATTACAAACCGCTGAAACAAAAAGAACTTGCATTTTTATTACAGGTGCAGCCGGAGGATCGTGATGCATTCCGGCAGTTACTTGCTGAACTGGTAGAAGAAGGGAAAGTGATACTTACCAAGAGAGGAAAATATCAGTCGTTATCAGCGATTACCAGGATTGGTATGTATACAGGTAATCCGAAGGGCTTTGGTTTTGTAACGGTGGAAGGAGAAGAGGAAGATTATTTCATACCGGAGAGTGCATCTTTTAGTGCGATGCATGGGGATAAGGTTATGATCCGGGTAGTGAAATCTCCGGCCGGCAGGCGGAAAGAAGCTGAGGTGATCCGGATTGTGGAACATGGCAATTCTGAGATTGTCGGATATTTTCAGAAGAATAAAAAATATGGATTTGTTATCCCGGATAACCAAAAGATATATCAGGATATTTTTATTTCACAAAAACATACAATGGGTGCGGTGACCGGACACAAAGTAGTTGTAAAGATAACGGATTTTGGAGATGGAAAGCGTAGCCCGGAAGGAAAGATTATTGAGATATTAGGGCATGTAAATGATCCGGGAACAGATATATTGTCAATTGTGAAGGCATTTAATATTCCGACAGACTTTCCGGAAGACGTAATGCAGAGTCTGAGTTATATTCCGGAAGAAGTCGTATCAGCGGAAGCTGACGGACGAATGGATATCCGGAATTGGAAAACGGTTACGATTGACGGAGAAGATGCAAAAGATTTAGATGATGCAGTGACCTTGACCAAAGAAGAAAATGGATACCGGTTAGGTGTTCACATAGCAGATGTCAGTCATTATGTGAGAGAATACTCACCGTTAGACAAAGAGGCATTGAAACGGGGGACCAGTGTTTATTTAGTTGACAGGGTTGTTCCGATGCTGCCGCAGAAACTATCCAATGGTATTTGTTCTTTGAATGCAGGAGAAGATCGTCTGGCTTTGTCGTGTATTATGGATATAGACATGCAGGGAAGAGTGATCGGACACAATGTTGCAGAGACAATAATACATGTAGACCGGAGAATGAGTTATCGCCAGGTAGATGCAATTCTGCGTGCGGATGCGATACAGGAGCATACAGTATATGATGGAACAGACTATGCAGCACAGCAGGGAAATATACAGGATGTGGCATTACAGTTAAATGATGGAACAGATATATACGGTGAACAGATATTGGAAGAGTACAAAGAAGAATTGCAGCTTTTCCGGAATATGTATGAATTATCCCGTATCTTACGAAACAGAAGAATGGAGAGGGGATCGATTGATTTTGATTTTCCGGAGGCTAAGATTCAACTGACTACAGATGGCGAACCAATTGAGATTGGTCCATATGACAGAAATCCGGCGCATAAGATCATTGAAGATTTTATGTTGATGGCAAATGAAACAATTGCAGAGGATTATTTCTGGCAGGATATTCCGTTTGAATACCGGGTACATGGTACACCGGATGAAGAGAAGATTGACAAATTGCAAAATGCAATCAAAGGATTTGGTTACTATTTTAAATGCTCAAACGATACTATACATCCAAAAGAGTTTCAAAAATTGCTGAATAAGATTGCAGGAACTCCGGAAGAAGGATTTATCAGCCGGATGACATTGCGATCCATGCAGCAGGCGAGATATTCAACAGAGTGTAGTGGACATTTTGGATTGGCAACAAAGTATTATTGTCATTTTACTTCCCCAATCAGGCGATATCCGGATTTGCAGATTCATCGTATCATCAAAGAAAATCTGCATGGAAAGTTATCCGAAAAACGATTATCCCATTACGAAGGGATTCTTCCGATTGTGGCAGAATCCAATTCCAAAAACGAGCGTCGCGCACAGGAGGCAGAACGGGAAGTTGAAAAACTGAAAAAAGCACAGTATATGAGCAAACGGATTGGTGAGGAATTTGAAGGAATCATTTCCGGTGTTACCGGATACGGTTTTTATGTGGAACTGGATAATACAATTGAAGGAATGGTTCGAATTGCAAGCATTCCGGATGATTTCTACATTTACAATGAAGAGACAATGTCAATTGTTGGAAAAGACACAGGAAACACATACACAATGGGACAAAAGGTACGCGTAAAAGTAATACATGTAGATAAATTGTTAAAGACCATTGATTTTGAACTGGTTGAACAACCACTGGTTGCAGAGGACTAAAGAATGTGTGCATGTGTGACGATATATAGTTAGAAAGAAGAGAGGTATTCGTATGCCAAAACAAAAAGGGGAGCGCTTGATCGCAAACAATAAAAAAGCATATTTTGATTATTTTATAGATGAGAAATTTGAGGCAGGTATCGAACTGCACGGAACAGAGGTAAAGTCTCTTCGGATGGGGCATTGCAGCATTAAAGAGGCATTTGTCGCTGTGGAAGATGGGGAAGTTATCATTCGGCAGATGCATATTTCACCTTATGAAAAGGGTAATATATTTAATAAAGATCCATTGCGTCCTAGAAAACTGTTACTTCACAAATATGAGATTAACAAGATCATGGGGCAGGCAAAGATGAAAGGATATACAATTGTACCGTTAAAGGTGTATTTCAAGGATAGTCTGGTCAAAGTTGAGATTGGTCTTGCAAGAGGTAAAAAACTATATGATAAGCGGAATGATATTGCGAAAAAGGACATGAAGAGAGAGGCAGAAAAGGAATTTAAGATTCGCAATATGAGATAATGATTCGTTGTTCACGAAAAATTCGTTTTCTTTTTTTGAAAAATGTGGTAAGCTATACAAGGAACAATGAAACTCAGGGAGGACATTATGAGTCAGGAAAAAGTAGATAAAAGAAAATACGAAAAACAACATCGTAAAGAAATTGAAAGAAAACGCAAAGTTAAATTTGCAGTCAAGTGTCTGATAGCTGGATTGATTATTGGAGCAGCGATTGGAGTGCCGACAGGCATTAAGATATATAGAAATCAGCCAAAGTTTGTTGGAGATTCTACATTAGGAGCATATATTGCAAATTATATAGATGAGAATTATGCATCAGAGATATCCGGGTTAGGCAATACAGAAACTACTACAGAAGCAGCTTCTACGCAGGATGAAGTTACAAAGGCTGTGGAGGATGCAACGGGATCTGATCTGGAAAAAGTAGATGCAGATAATGTAGATGAGGTACTTGGAACAGACACAGAAGAGTCTTCATCTGAACAGAACTAGGAGATATCAGATCAGAACAGATCTGTCTCATATATATGCCGATAAGGCACCCGTAATCAGGGGTTGTACTGGTTTCGACGGGGATTTAGAAATTATGGAAGCCATTGATGGACCAGGACCATCTAAAAACTTGGATTAAATATAAACGCAGACAATAAGTTAGCGTACGCTGCCTAATGGCAGCTGTCTTACCTAAGCTGACTCACGACTTAGGATAAGGCATCAAACCAGTGGGGAACTTTGCTGTGAAAGCTTTGACACAGTAAAAGATTTATGAAGCTACTAAGGACTTAAGCCTGTCGGTTGGCGTAAGTCTGAGGGAATGTTAAAAAAGCGACTGTAATGGGAGATGCCATAATGGAAGAGTCTTCGGACGCGGGTTCGATTCCCGCCAGCTCCATTTTTTTGGAACTTTTTTGCAACTATATTCTTTGCTATAAGGTATTAACGAATAATGGATACACAGTCACGCGTAGTAGATGGATTTGTTTTTCCAAGTTTTAAGGAAGCACAGATTGCATTAAGAGAACAACAGAATATTGAAGTAATCAAGCAGAGAATGTCTAATTCCCAGCCACAGGATTTATATGAATTATACCAGAAACTTATTGAACGCAATATGTTTAAGACGGTAGTCGGATATAGTTTTCTAAATGATTTCCGACACAGATTGATAGATGAGTATCACTTTGAAGAGGACATGTTGTCTGATATAGAGATTCCGAAACGGATGGAATATGATTCTTTGAATGAGATTAATCAGAGTGTTTTGAAAAATAAATTCGAACATGTGCAGAATGTTAAGAATCGAATGGCTATCGTAA
>HF987846.1:31501-32858 GCA_000431135.1 Clostridium sp. CAG:590 | reverse complement strand
TGTAGTTGGAATGTTTGTGATTGCAGTGATTAATCCGAATGCAGAGTATGTCAATACGGAGAATAAAGTTCTCAATAAATATTCTGCATGGGAAGAGGATTTAAAACAGAGAGAACAGGCTGTGAAAGAAAAAGAAGAACAATTAAAGGATTTGGATGAGTAATCACAGTTTCAACATATTTTTCCGGTATAATCAAAGGGATAGCGAATATAAGCTGTCTCTTTTTTAATATAACAGGAGGTATAGGGATATGAGCCAACTTAAAATATTAGTAGTAGACGATGAAAGCCGTATGAGAAAATTGGTGAAAGACTTTTTAGTACGTAAGGATTTTGCAGTATTAGAGGCTTCCAATGGAGAGGAGGCAGTTGATACTTTTGTAGAGAATAAAGATATTGCATTGATTATATTAGATGTTATGATGCCCAAAATGGATGGATGGCAGGCATGTAAAGAGATTCGTTCTTTATCGGAAGTTCCGATCATTATGTTGACAGCCAAAGCAGATGAGAGAGATGAATTACTTGGATTTGAATTAGGCGTAGATGAATACATATCCAAGCCGTTTAGTCCGAAGATCCTGGTCGCAAGAGTGGAAGCAATCCTAAGGAGAACATCCGGTATGGTTCAGGAAGAACATTTAACGGCAGGGGATATTGAATTAGACATTTCTGCACATACTGTGAAAGTAAAAGGAAAGAATGTAGAGTTGAGTTTTAAGGAGTTTGAACTGCTGAATTATTTTGTGGTAAATCAAGGTGTGGCGCTTTCCAGAGAAAAGATATTGAACAATGTATGGAATTATGATTATTTTGGCGATGCCAGAACCATTGATACACATGTAAAAAAACTTCGCAGTAAATTAGGGGAATGCGGAGAATACATTAAGACCATCTGGGGAATGGGATATAAGTTTGAAGTAGAAGAGGCATAATATGTTAAGGAAAATAAATCATTCTTTACGATTAAAATTAACAATGATGCTTGTTGTGTTAATGACGTTGACGATTTTTAGTGCACTTGGTGTAACATGGCTTAGTATACGGGCTTTTTTTCTGGAAGAACTGAAATACCGTATGAAGAACATGTATAATGATATTAACATGATTGTGTCTAGTGATAATGCGAATGTTGATGAGATTAAGACACAGATGAGCAAAATTTCCGCCAATGGAGATATTACGATGTTTGTATTGTACCGGGATGGTGACAATAATGTTGTGTTTACCAATACCAATGAGAACAGCCGGATGCGGGATAGTATGGAAGCATTGGCTAATCTGTTACGGGGTCAGGATGAAAAAGATTTAAGCGACTTGTTTTCACAGACGAATCGTGGATATTTTATCTTTCGGC
>HF987846.1:0-31467 GCA_000431135.1 Clostridium sp. CAG:590 | reverse complement strand
GATGAATGCCGAGTTTTATGATTTGCTGGGAGTACTGAATGATGGAAGCCTGATTGCACTTCGAACCAGTGCTGCCAGATTTAATGAGAATATTACGACAACGATGCGTTTGTATTCATATGTCGGAATTCTTGCAATTTTAGTGGGCTGCATTGCAATGTTCTGTGCAAGCAGTCTTTATGTAAAACCGATTCATGAAATGGCTGTTGCGGCGAGAAAAATGTCGCAGTTGGATTTTAATACAAGAGTATCGACCAATTCCAAAGATGAGATTGGGGAACTCGGAAGAAGTATTAATTCCATGTCGACGGAATTAGAGGCAACGATATCTGAATTAAAAACAGCCAATGCCAAATTAACAAAAGATATTGAGGAAAAGATACAGATTGATGAAATGCGAAAAGAATTCCTGTCACATGTTTCCCATGAACTAAAAACACCAATTGCTTTGATACAGGGTTATGCAGAAGGATTGAAGGAGAATATTTCTGATGATCCGGAAAGTAAGGATTTCTACTGTGAAGTAATCATGGACGAAGCAGACAAAATGAATAGCATGGTTAAGAAACTGCTGGCATTGAATGAGTTGGAATTCGGAACCGACCAGATTAATTTTGAACGCTTTGATATTGTAGAATTGATGCGTAATATCAATGCCTCATCTAACATTTTACTTCAACAGAATAATGTGCAATTGCATTTTGACTTTGAGCAACCGATATATGTATGGGCTGACGAATTTATGATCGAGGAAGTGTATACTAACTATCTGACAAATGCGATTCATTATGCTCCGGATGGTGGCAATGTTATTGTGTCCATGGAAAATAAAGATCAATTGATCCGAATTAATGTATTTAACGAGGGCAATCCGATTCCGGAAGAGGAATTGTCCAAGATATGGATCAAATTCTACAAGGTGGATAAGGCAAGAACCCGTGAATATGGCGGAAGCGGAATTGGTTTATCGATTGTAGCGGCAACAATGAAACAACACGGAAGGGAATATGGTGCATATAACAAAGAGAATGGCGTTGTATTCTACTTTGAATTGGAAATGGCAAAACAGGTTGAGTGTATCACTGAAAATTGTTGAAGAAACAGTCAAAGCATGGTAATATAGTACTAGAATTTCAACATGATAGAACGAATAGGTTATCATAGTTAATTCTGGATTGGGGAATGAATATGTGGAAAAAGTTGGTGTTATCAGTTATAGTTCTATGCACTTGTATTGTGACAAGCGGTTGTACACAGGTGATAGATTTAACAGAAGATGAGACGAGATTGGTTGCGGAATATGCAGCTGATTTATTGTTATCATATGACAGAGGATATACTGATCGTCTGAAAGAAGGAGAAGAAGAGCACTTGGAAGAAGCTTCCACACAGGAAGATGCACAGTCGGAAACTACAACGGAAGTAGTAACAGAAGAAGAGGAAGCTACACAAGGGAGCGAATCACAGACAACGGAAGTAACTACCGTACAGGGAACTTCGCAGGATATTGCCGAGATTGCAGGAGTGCAGGGTACATCTATTACATACAAGGACTATGAGGTTGTTGACCAGTATCCGACCGGTGATAATGCAAATGAAGCAGTGCAGGTGGATGCACCGGAAGGATCTCGGTTGTTGGTAGTACATTTCGTGGTGAAAGCAGTATCTGATCAACCGGTAGATGTTTCGCTGATGGATCAGTCTATAGATTACAAGTTGTTATGTAATGATACGTTAGCAGCCAAGCCGATGCTTACAATCCTTACGAATGATTTGGCTACTTTGGAAACTACAGCGACACCCGGACAGGATTCGGATGCGGTATTGATTTTCCAGATTTCAAAGGATATGGTGGATCAATTGAATACAATGCAGCTTCATGTTACATTTAATAGTGAAGAGAATGTTATTACAATACTATAATCAGGGGGTAATGAACCATGGATACAAATATTTTATTAGAGAGTGGAACCAATGAATTAGAAGTACTTGAATTTACAATTGCAGGCAACCATTATGGAATCAATGTTGCAAAGGTGAGAGAAATTTTGCCAATGACAAAGATTACACCAGTACCTAATTCACATCCATGTATTGAAGGTATTTTTATGCCACGTGATACAATTATCACTGTAATTAATCTTGTGAGGGCATTAGGATTTCCAGAGGATGCAAACCGCAAGAATGATATGTTGATCGTGACGAATTTTAATAATCTGAATATTGCATTTGATGTGGAACAGGTATTGGGAATACATAGAGTTTCCTGGACGGATATTGTTAAACCGGATGCAACAGTGAATGCACCGGGTGCCGGAATTGCAACAGGAATTATTAAGAAATTAAAATCTTTAATTATTGTTCTTGATTTTGAGAGAATTGTGGAAGAGATATGTCCGGAAACGAGTTTGAAGATGTCAGAGCTTGCAGAGTTAGGGGAAAGAGAGCGAAATACGATTCCGATCACAATAGCTGAAGATTCACCAATGTTACAGAAACTGGTAACAGATGCATTGACTCAATCGGGTTATACGAATTTACATGTTTATTCCAATGGACAGGAGGCATGGGACAGTTTACTGGAATTAAAGAAGAATAATGGTGTAGATTATGGTGTGAAGTGTGTTATTACAGATATTGAGATGCCGCAGATGGATGGGCACCGGTTGATCCGGCTGATCCGTAGTGATGAGGCTCTCAAACAATTACCAATTATTGTATTTTCATCTTTAATTAATGAAGATATGAAACGAAAAGGTGAACGACTTGGCGCAGATGCACAGATATCCAAACCGGAGATTGGTCAGCTGGTAAGTTGTATTGATAATCTGATTGCTGGAGAAATTGGAAAAGAATAGTTAGAAAAAAAGAGGTACATAAACGTACCTCTTTTTCATATGTATCTTGGAATGCAATTAATCTAAAGAGAACTCGCCCTTTGTTTCATCGTTGAATACACAGTAGGCCATATTCTCCTCAGGCTTAACGTATAATTGAAGAGATGTGAGATCGGAGACTTTGTTGCCGCTTCCAGTCCAAATTTTCTTTGCTTTTGCAATTAAATCCTTTTCATCCATCTGTTTTTCCTGATACTCAACATATAAAGTAGATTTCATAATCAATCCCTCCTTTTAATATATTCAGACACCTATACTATATAATAAATACTTATAAAAAGCAAGGTCGAAAATTTTGTCAGATGGTAAGGTTGTGAAAATGAAAAATGTGTGTTAGAATATCAATGTTTGTATATATTTTCAGTTTGATGATATAAAGAGGTGCCTTTATGGATGAGAATTATCTGGACAATTTATTAAATGAGATTTCTTTGGATAAAGAGATTGATCATAACGTTGAAGACGAATTGGACAATCAGATTCAGAGCGAAAAAGAAAAACGTCAGGATACTTCAAATTTGTCCAAAGATGATCTGTTTGATCTTGGATTAAATGAGGATGCTGGAAATACGAATTTAGACGATGAGGATTCCTTTTCGGAAGACCAGATGGATGAATTAGATAAATTAGATGATATGGCTGATCTTGATATGGGCGATTTGGATTTTTCGGATATTGATTTTGATGATCTAGACGTCACCAAGTTGGATGAACTTCCGGATGATGCAGATCTGGATGATTTATTGAAAGAGTTTGATGGTAATTTTGAAATAGAAGATCATTTCGAACAGGATTCAACAGATTCAACAGAAAAAGAAGCTAAGCAGGAAGATATTGTTGAATCGAGTAAAGAACTGGATTCTGATAAGAAAGATGGGGTAGAAAAACCGGATCAGCAGACATTTGATGCAGACCAATTTTTGGATGGTTTATTGTTGGATGAAGAACAGGAAGCGGCACAGAAGAATCCTTTAGAAGAAGTGAATATGGAACAGGAAGATGTTTCTCAAACGGAGGAGACCAAAGAAGAATCGGCAACTTCCAATGATGAAGCATATGATTTGGATGATCTGTTAGAGGATATGGGTGAGGAGACTAGATCTTCTGAAGAAGAGATTACAGACATTCCGGAGGAGGATAAACAGCCCGAGAACATAAAAGGACAACCGGCAGAAGAGGAAGTTAAAGCATCTGACGGAGATGATTTAGAGGACTTGTTTTCTTTATTAGATTTAGATGAGAATGAATCACAGGAACATAATGAGGATGAATCTTCGGAAAATGAAATACCGATGCAGGATAATCCAGTGGATGATCTGGATGTGGTGGGATTGCAGGAACCGGATGATGAAGTATCCAAGAAAGAGAAGCCTGTTAAAAAGAAGTCTTTGATGACAATCTTATTTGGAGAGCCGGATGAAGACGATGAATTATCACCGGAAGAATTGGAAGCCATCGAACAGAAAAAAGCAGAGAAGAAAGCAAAAAAAGAGGCAGCAAGGCTTGCAAAAGAAGAAAAGAAAGCGGCTGCAAAAGAGGAAAAAGCAGCCAAGACCGGAGATAAGAAGAAAGCACAGGAAGAAAAGAAGAAGGTTCGGGCTGTTAAAAAGGCAAAGCAGAAAGAGGAAGAAGAGAAGAATGCGGAACCGGTAAAACCATTGAATAAACCGGCAGTAGTCTTTATATTTACACTGTTCTTAGGTGGTACATTTTTGTTTTACTTAGGAATGAATAACTTTAATTATACGCTGGCAATTCAAAAAGCTACGGATTATTTCGATAATCAGAAGTACCACAAGGCATATGATGAGATTAAGGGCGTAGAGGTGAAAGAAAAGGATCAGGATTTGAAGGATCGTATCTATACAGTGATGTATGTGGAACGATTATATGAAGCTTATCAGAATAATATCGAACTGGATCGTCAGAAGAAGGCATTGGATTCATTGCTTCGTGGCGTTGATAAATATTACGAATATTATGACGAGGCACAGAAGCTAGGGATTGTGGATGATCTGAATTATTCTTTTGCACAGGTTCAGACTGCGTTACAGGATCATTATGGAATTACAGTAGAACAGGCAGCAGCCATTAACCAGTTGGACAGTTATGAGTATGTTCAGACGGTTGACCAATATGTTCAAGATGGGAAGTGGTAAGATGATAGCAATTATTGATTATGACGCTGGCAACATTAAGAGTGTTGAAAAGGCAATGGCATTTTTAGGTGAAGATGCATGTATCACCAGAGACCGGGATGTGATCTTATCGAGTGAACGAGTGATATTACCGGGTGTTGGAAGCTTTGGAGATGCTATGGGCAAGTTGAAGGAATATAAGCTGGATCAAGTCATTTATGATGTGGTAGATCAGAAGATTCCGTTTCTTGGTATTTGTTTAGGATTACAATTATTATATGAGAGTAGTGATGAGACACCGGGTGTGACAGGACTTGGAATTTTAAAAGGAACAATCAACCGGATACCGGATGCACCGGGACTTAAGATTCCACATATGGGTTGGAATTCTTTAGAGGTTCGGCCAGGGGCAACACTTTTCAAGGGAATTGATGCAAATCCATATGTGTATTTTGTGCATTCTTATTATTTAAAGGCAAAGAATGAGGAAGAGGTTGCAGCAACGACATATTATTCGACACAGATTCATGCCAGTGTGGAAAAAGATAATGTATTTGCGTGTCAGTTTCATCCGGAAAAAAGCAGTACAGTTGGTCTTGCAATCTTAAAGAATTTTATTGAAGTACCAGCACCGGCAAAGGAGGATTGATGAAATGCATACTAAGAGAATCATTCCGTGTCTGGATGTGACCGGTGGACGTGTAGTAAAAGGAATCAATTTTGTGAATTTAAGAGATGCCGGAGATCCGGTAGAAGTTGCAAAAGCGTATGATAAAGCAGGTGCAGATGAATTGGTATTTCTTGATATTACCGCATCTTCTGACGCAAGAAATATTGTAATCGATATGGTAAGAAGGGTTGCAGAAACCGTGTTTATTCCCTTTACAGTTGGCGGTGGAATTCGTTCGGTAGAAGATTTCAAAGCAATCCTGCGGGAAGGGGCAGATAAGATATCGATCAATTCTTCGGCAATCAACAATCCGAATTTGATCAGTGAAGCTGCGGATAAGTTCGGAAGTCAGTGCGTTGTGGTTGCAATTGATGCAAAACGCAGATTGGATAGTTCAGGTTGGAATGTGTACAAAAATGGCGGAAGAGTTGATGTTGGTTTTGATGCCGTAGAGTGGGCTGTCCGGGCAGAAAAGTTAGGAGCCGGAGAGATTTTGTTAACCAGTATGGATTGCGATGGAACGAAAGCCGGATATGATATCGAACTTACAAGGGCAATCAGTGAGGCGGTTTCGATTCCTGTTATTGCATCCGGAGGTGCCGGAAATAAGGAACATTTTTATGACGCATTAACAAAGGGGAAAGCTGATGCAGCTTTAGCAGCATCTTTATTTCATTATAAAGAGTTAGAGATTACAGATCTGAAAGAGTATTTGCAATCAAAAGATGTACCAGTCAGATTATGATATGATTACAATTAAGACAAATGAGATAACGGTTGATCAATATTTAGCAATTCGTGCTTCCGTAAATTGGAGAGAATTATCTGTTACACAGGCAAAAAAGGCATTGCAGCATAGCTTGATCGTAGCAGGTGCATATGAAGGTGATCAATTAGTGGGAATGGGGAGAATTGTCGGAGACGGTTCGGTAATCTGTTATGTTCAGGATCTGATCGTCCGTCCGGAATTTCAACGAAAACAAGTTGGATCCAAGGTGCTAAATACACTGATTCAATATGTAGAAAGTATCCGGGAGGAGGATACACAGATGATGCTATGTCTGATGTGTGCCAAAGGCCGGGAACCATTTTATGAAAAACACGGATTTATTGCCAGACCGACAGAAGCTCTTGGACCGGGTATGATACAATACCTGAGAAATTGACAGACTAAATGGAGTGTTAACAGATGAATACAAATTATAAATTATTCAGAAAATTATGTGTTTGCCTTGCTGTAATATGTTTGTGTATGACAGGCACGGGATGTAAACAAAAACCGGATGAGAACGGTTCGCTGAAAGCAGAAGACGGAAGAAGTTATGGTGGAACGATCAAGGCAAAGATGGGGGAAAAAGTGCAGACAGCATTTTTTGATCTGACGGTTGAATCTGCTAAAAAGAGTGGTACGTTTCAGTTTGAAGACGGATTGTATCAGGCAAATGAAGGTCAGACGTACCTTATAGTGAATGTAACGATCAAGAATACTTATGAGAAGGATCTGCCGATGAGCATCGGGGATTTTACATTGAATTATAAAGGAAAAGAAAAGGATTCTGTGATTACAGGTTATGGAAAAGCAGATCTTAATCAGGATGATTTTATGGAAAATATATTTACCTTGAAAAAAGGAGAGAGTATTACGAAATCAATCCTGTTTACGGTAGATGACAAAGACAAATATACACTATGTTATTCGGAATATTATGAAGATAAGTTTGAAGGCGATAATTACGAGATTTCAATTACGCCGGAGGTTATAGAAGATGCAGCTCAGAACGCTGCGGGTGATGCGTCAACGGAAACGCCGGATACATCTTCAGAGGCGGCATCCACAGAGACAACGGAAACAGAGACAGCATCTACGGAAGCGGCAGTTACAGAGGCTCCGGCAACGGAAGCAGCTTCAACAGAAGCAACACCGCAGGAGTGAATTTTCTCTTTTGGAATAAACATTTAAGGATATATCGAATATACTGATAAAAAGTGATTTTAGGATGGAATTCCGTATGGACGTTTCCGATGAAAAGGATATTGAAGTGATGAAGACCTCTGCATCAAGATGCCGAGGGCATGTACATGTTGTGGAAAAAGGAGATACCCTTTATAAGATAGCTAAAAAATACGATGTGCGTTTATTTGATGTTATGCGTTTAAATCCTTATGTAAATGTATATAATCTGCAAATAGGGGATGAGATCTGTGTTCCGGTCATGTCTCCAACGGAGCAGAGCATATATATCGTAAAGGATGGAGAGACGATTGGCGATGTTTTAGAGCGATTGCGTATGGACTTTGATACATTGGAAGAACTGAATCCGACGTTGTCAGATGTTCCGTTGCCGGAAGGTCTTACCTTGAAATTACCGGTGATCCAGCCAAGAGAACATGCAATGGATGATCACAATACACCGGAATGACGAAAATGGTGCAAAACAGGTGCGTTAGCTGCGCACCTGTAATATAAAAAATAAGGATGATAGAATATGGATTTTTTGACAAAATTAGAACGTAAATATGGGAAATATGCAATTCCGAATCTGACGCTGATATTGATCAGTGGATTTATTCTCGGATATCTGATTGAAATATTTATGCCGGAGGGCTTGCAGTTATTGGCAATGAATCCGGAGAAGATTTTACATGGTCAGATATATCGACTGGTTACCTGGGTAGTGATTCCACCAAGTTCAGCAAGTATATTGGTTATCATTACGTTGTTCTTTTATTTTTCAATTGGACGAACATTGGAAAATTCGTGGGGAGATTTCCGCTATACAGTGTATATTCTTTCCGGAATCATTTTTACAGATATCGGAATGATGGGTACTTATCTGGTTATGCATTTGATGGGGCAATCCCAGTTGTTAGATATGTATTATCAGGCAGGACTATACGGTGCGTCGACCTATTATCTTTGTATGAGCATGTTTTTGGCGTATGCGTTTATGTTTCCGGATATGCAGGTGCTGCTTTATTTTATTATTCCGATCAAAGTAAAATGGTTAGGATATCTTGATATTGCGTATCTGTTAGTGATGATTTTACAATATGGATATATGCAGTATTATACCGGAATGGTTACGGTAATTATGTCTGTGCTTAATTTTATTTTGTTCTATTTTATGTCAAAAGGTAAGACAAAAATGACACCGGCACAGCGAAAGCGTAAGAGAAAATACAAACAACAGGTGAGACAGTCACAGATTCTGACGAGACATAAGTGTGCGATATGCGGACAGACAGAATTAGACAATCCGAATCTGGAATTCCGCTACTGTTCGAGATGTAAAGGCAATTATGAGTATTGCCAGAATCATTTATTTACACATGAACACAAGAGATAACATGCGTAAATAAGAAATACAGAGAAAGAGGATACGATCGAATGAAGAGTGCAGATAAAAAGGTAATGAAAGAGATAGCAAAACACAGAGATTTGGAGATGAACATTCCGGCATACGGTAATGCGTATATGAATGCGTCATATGAATATAGTCTGTTGCGTCTCGTATTGAATTACTATACAATGAAAGAGGTAGAGGACGAAGGCGGAAGTATTGCGAATGATGACTTTCTGTTAGAGACGATGGATCAGATCCACACGATATTATATCAGACATTATTGTCAGATGGATTGAATGAGGAATATGAGCAATTTGTTGAGCAGATTCATAAGATCAGACAGGATGTAACGCAGAAGATGAAAGTATTGACGGCATATACGGATGCATTACAGTTGTATGAATATATTCTGAATCGTGTAGAGTTTGGAATAACCGGTGAGGATTATCCGGTGGAAGAATCTGAATTGGCAGCAAAAGTATTTCAGTATCTGTTCCGGGATAATGACAAGATGGTTGTCAATAGTAAGATTCAGCTTGTGACAGGTCAGCTTCCGGTTCGGATGACGAAGAACCGATTTTTTGAATATCTGACAGATACATTGAATATATATCAGGGATCGGACACGTCTTCGGTAGATGATTTTGTATCCATGTTAAAATCAACAGCATTATTAGAGCTTCCACAGGGATATGGAGAAGATTATCCGGAAATCTACCGGGTGATCGATCTGTTAGCACATACAGAGTTTAAGACGTTAGACATTGAACAGTATCGCGCGATTATGGAACAGTTTTCATTTACGACCGATCATTTAACGCAGATTGTCAGCAATCATTTACTGGCAATGGAGATTATTAACGCTACTTATGGGGCATTGTTGGCAATGCCATATGAAAATAGTGAAGAGAATGGTGTGAAAGTCTGTTTGTCAATGCTTTCCGGACTGCATGACGCATTTGTATCGTCAGGATCGATTCCGGAGAGTGTAGATGAAGGTTTTGCAGAGATTGAGGGATTACAGGAGATGATCGGTGAGGATATGCTTCAGTTTGAGAGTATTCTGCAGGATGTTTTGACGGAGCATAAGGATACAATATCCTGGATCATGGCAGAAAAGATATTCAACCGTCTGGCATTGATTGCCAAGTTGCAGTCGAATAGTCTGTTTATAGAATTAGAGAAAGAGGAACAGGAAACAAAGCCGGCAGATAATACCTATATTGCAGCAAAACGGGATGAGCTGGTTGCATTATTGACCACATATTTCTCAGAGCATACCAAGGAGATGAACAGGGCAGTGATTGCAGCGCTGTTTTCTAATATGCCGGTGTTGTTCAATTCACAACAGGAGATCAAGGAATATATTGAATATAGCCTGAATCATTGTGGAAATGCAAGTGAATTGATGGCTTGTGCAAAGATTCTTACGGAAATGATGGAAGAAGAGTAATGGATGAAGGCGGTGGCGGAATGGATATCGTATTTCATGATAGAATATATAGAGAGGATATTTCCGATCGGAAAATGGCTTCCGTTCAGAAAAAGATTCAGAAACGTTCACCGAAACTCAACCTGTTTCTTGTGACATTGCCGATCGGAAATCAGGGAATATTAGAGATATACTGGTATCCGGAATTGCTACAGCCATTTTACCAGAGGAGAAAACAGAAGATTGTTGTGGTTGGAGTGGCAATGAGCCGGGAAGCTGCTTATGAGCTGGTAGAGAAGATTATAAAAGATGTGGGTTTTCAAGATGGTGTGATACCTGTGACAGAGTTTTTTGAGGAGAAAACATGATAATATCCATATTAAAAATAATCGGATGGGCAGTTCTGATTATTTTATTGATTATTCTATTTTTATTATTGATCATTTTGACAGTTCCGGTCTGTTATCGTCTGGATATATCCCGTTATGGAAAACCGGATGGAAATGTACGGGTTACATTTGTTCCGCTTGGGTTTTGTGCAGACGTGTCTTATAAAGATGACAAACTGCAATATGTGGTTCGCGTTCTCGGTGGAGTGGTTATGACTAATACACAGGCGAAGAGATCATGGCTTGGAAGAAAATTGTTTCCGGATATCAAAGAGGATATGGAAGTGGAGGAGCATACAGAGACTGCACAGAAAGAGAATACGGAGGAGTCCACAGTTCCTGTTATTCAGACGAAGACGGAATATACGATAAAAACGAATGAATATGAGAAAGATAACAATATATCAGAATCGGCAGGCAGACAGGAATACAGAACAGAACACAATAAAAGAACATCCATATTGGAATATATAAGAAATGGAATACAGAACATTCGAGACCATTGGAAACGATTGGTAAGAGGATGCAGCAATATTCAAAAAAAGAAAGATGCCTTGATAAAGGTATATCATTCAAAGAGGTTTGAACTTGCAAAGGATGATCTGAAGCGATATACAAGGCAGTTTTTTCGAATTATAAAACCTTCCCGGTTAGAAGGAAGAGTTCATTTTGGATTGGATGATCCGGCATATACCGGACAGCTCCTTGGCGGATTGGCATGGATCTATCCGTTATATCAGAAGTATTTAACGATTGAACCTGATTTTGAGAATGCATGTCTTGAGGGGCATCTGAAAGGAAAAGGAAAGATCTTTCTGGGTTCGATATGCAAATTGGCATTGCAGGTAGTATTTAATAAAAATCTTATAAAAGTAACAAAGAAAGTGCAAACTATAATAGAAGCATAGGAGGGCAATAATTATGGCAAATGATTTTAACACAACCGTCGGATCTTTATTTCAGGGAATGGATAAGTTTTTGACAACCAAAACGGTTGTTGGAGATCCTACAAAGATTGGGGATACCATTATTTTACCGTTAGTGGATGTTAGTTTTGGTGTAGCTGCCGGAGCATTTTCTGATTCACAGAAGAATAATGGTGCAGGTGGTCTTGGCGGTAAGATGACAGCGAGTGCAGTGCTTGTGATCAAAGATAATCAGATTCGTCTTGTAAATGTGAAGAATCAGGATACAGTTACAAAGATTTTGGATATGGTTCCGGATCTGGTAGAACGTTTCCAGAAGAAAGATGAAAATGAAGAAACATCATCAGAAGAAGTAGATACTGCGGTAGCAGATATTTTGGAAGACAAATAAAATAGAAAAAATAAGTCACAAAAGAAGCAAAACCGGAATATACTGTTTTATAGTATGGTAAGATGAGGATATACTATGAGAAGGGTATGGGGTTTTGCTTTTTTTTGGTTTGCAATTGGAATGATTGTGGATTTTTTGTTAAAAGGATTCTGGAATTTTATTGTGGTAGTAGCAGCATTGGTTGTTGCATATATCTTATTTTGCAGATGTTAATGGGATAAAATAACAATAAAAAAAGAGAACCAAAGGTTCTCCTTTTATATTACTTTACGATTAAGCTCTCTCAATCTTACCTGAACGTAAGCATGAAGTACAAACATAAACTCTCTGTGGTGTACCATTAATATTCGCTTTAACCTTCTTAATGTTAGATTTCCACATCTTGTTAGATCTTCTATGAGAATGGCTCACTTTAATACCGAAATGAGCAGCCTTATCACATACTGAACACTTTGCCACGACTTGCACCTCCTTGAATATATTAACCTACCGGTTTGCAACACGTCAATTTTAACAGAAGTGATACAAGAATGCAAGCATTAATTTCAAAATTATTTATTTTTTTAGAAAACCTTATTTTTTGGACTTGCACCAATATGTTAGGAATGGTATGATAATGTGTACCATACAATATTTATTAGCGAAGAAAGCATGGAGGGATATGTATGAAGATAGAATTAGAAACCGGCAACGGTGAAGTTGTAATTGAGAGCGAAGTCATTGCTCAATATGCCGGGCTTTCAGCCATTGAATGTTTTGGCATTGTTGGAATGGCAACGGTGAATATGAAAGATGGTTTTGTAAAATTACTTCGGGGCGATAGTGTCTCGAAGGGTGTGAATGTTACTGTTGGTGAAAATAATGCGATTGCAATTGATTTCCATATTATTGTAGCTTATGGTGTAAGCATTTCAACTGTTGCAGAGAATCTGATGTCGACAGTACGTTATAAAGTAGAAGAGTTTACTGGTATGCAGGTCGAGAATATTAATGTATTTGTTGAAGGTGTACGGGTAATTGATTAGGAGGAACTATGAGTCAGAAAGTAAATGTAGATGCTAAGAGTTTGCAGTATGGCTTCTTAGCAGGTGCGAAAAGAATTGAGGAAAAGAAAGAATATATTAATGAGTTGAATGTATTTCCGGTTCCGGATGGTGATACGGGTACGAATATGACACTTACGATTACATCGGCAGCAAAAGAAGTTGCGAATATCACAGATCCGACTTTTGCAAATGTAACGAAGGCAATGTCGACCGGGTCACTTCGCGGTGCGCGAGGTAACTCCGGAGTTATTCTGTCTCAGTTGATTCGTGGTTTCTGTAAAGAATTAGAGAACAAGCAGGATGTAACAATGGAAGATATTGCAAATGCATTTAATCGTGCAGTTGCAACCGCATATAAGGCTGTTATGAAGCCAAAAGAGGGTACAATCTTAACAGTAGCCAAAGGATTAGCAGATAAGGCTTCTGAATTAAGTACAACCAAGAAGAGTTTGTTAGAGTTTGCCACAGATGTATTGGCATATGGTAGAGAAGTATTGAATCAGACTCCGGAGATGCTGCCTGTATTGAAAGAGGCTGGTGTTGTGGATTCCGGCGGAGAAGGTCTGATGACAATTCTTGAAGGTGCATTTGATGCGTTGACCGGAAAAGTTTCTTATGATTTTTCTAATGGATACGCAGCAGGTGCAGCAGAGGGAAAGCCGGCACCGGATGCATCCGGACTTCGCACATCTAATTCGGTAGGAATTGACCGTAAGGAGATTGATACATCACATATCAAGTATGGATATTGTACAGAGTTTATTATTATGCTTGAGAATGAATACAATAAACAGATTGAAGATGAATTCAAATCTTACTTAGAGTCAATTGGTGATTCACTAGTGGTTGTATCAGATGATGAGATCTGTAAGGTTCATGTGCATACCAATCATCCGGGACTTGCATTTGAACGTGCACTTACGTATGGTTCACTTACCAGTATGAAAGTAGATAATATGCGCGAGGAGCATAGAGAGAAAGTCATTATGGAAGCCGAGAAAATGGCGGCAGAACAGGCTAAGGAACGTGCGGCTGAAAAAGCAGAAGCTGAGGAGAAGAAACAGGACATTCGTAAAGAATATGGTTTTATTTCCGTTTCTGTTGGAGAGGGTATGAATGATATCTTCAAAGATCTAGGTGTGGATTATCTGATCGAAGGTGGACAGACAATGAACCCAAGTACAGAGGATATGTTGAATGCGATTGATCATGTCAATGCAGACACGATATATATATTACCGAATAATAAGAATATTATTCTTGCAGCCAATCAGGCGCAGTCTTTAACAGAAGATAAGACTATTATTGTGGTACCATCAAAGACTGCTCCACAGGGTGTTGCCGCATTGATCGCATTTGATGCGAATGCAGATGGAGAGACAAATCTCGCTTCTATGATCGAGGATATGAATAATGTGAAGACCGGTCAGGTAACATATGCGGTAAGAGATACCAGTATTGATGGCAAAACGATCAAGTCCGGAGATATTATGGGTATTGATGATGATGGAATTCAGGCAGTTGCAGCAGATATATTGACGGCAACCAAAGAACTTCTTAAGAAGATGGTAGATGAGGACTCTGAATTAATCAGCATTTATTATGGTGCGGATGTAAGTGAAGAGGATGCAAAGCAGTTTGAAGAATATGTGGAAGAGACATATGAAGATTGTGATGTAGAGTTTAATTATGGTGGTCAGCCAATCTACTATTATGTTTTATCTGTAGAATAGAATATATGGAATTCGTATCCATTAAGATCGTATGGGATAAGTTGATTTTGTGGATGAATATGACAAAACTGTCATACTGAATGTGAGTATCGGTATGACAGTTTTCTTTCTGTGAGGAGAAATGTACATGAATATATCAGATTCGGTTGCAACGATCAAAGGGGTAGGACCTAAGACAGTTGCACTATTGGGGAAATTGAATATATATACAATTAAGGATTTACTATTGTTTTATCCAAGAACCTATTTACGGTACGATGAACCGGTTCCTGTTCGGGAAGCCCAAGTGGGAGAGAGGGTTGCAATCAGAGCTAATATACAATCATATGTTGATATAAAGAGTGTAAGAAGTATAAAAATTGTTTCCTGTATGGCAAAGGATATGAGTGGTTCAGTGAAATTAACATGGTTTAATTCACCTTTTTTAAAACAGGTATTTCATATTGGACAGACTTATATATTTGTCGGTGTATTATCGGTACGAAATCATCAGCTTGTCATGGAACATCCGGAATATTATACAGAGACGCAGTATCGTAATCTGATCGCATCGTTACAGCCGGTATATTCTCTGACAGAGGGACTGAGCAATAAAACAATCACCAAATTTGTGAAAGAGGCAATGAAGGAGATTGAGCAGCTGCAGGATGATATGCCGAAAGAGATAATAGAGAAAATGCAGTTAATGCCATTAAAAGAAGCTGTGATCGGAACGCATTTTCCGCAAGATATGGAACGTCTGCTGATTTGTAGAAACCGGTTGGTGTTTGATGAATTTTTCCGGTTTTTGGTAGAAATGCACTTCCTTAGAAACCAGACGATCAAAGTTCTGAATCATTATCCGGTCGAGGACTGGAGTGCTGTCCGGCAATATACGGATGAGCTGCCTTTTGAATTGACACAGGGGCAGAAGGATGCGATTGCAGATATTCGCAGTGATATGGCAGGCAGTACGGTGATGAACCGGCTGATCCAGGGAGATGTCGGCTCCGGAAAGACAGCAGTTGCCATGATGGCAATATTAGCTACGGTTAAAAATGGATACCAGGCAGCATTTATGGTGCCGACAGAAGTATTGGCGATGCAGCATTATGAAAGTCTTGAAAAAGATCTGGGGAAATGGGGGATTCGGACAGCATTATTATGTGGTTCTACCAGGTTGTCCGAAAAACGCAGGATATATCAGATGTTAGCGGATGGCGAGATTGATGTGGTTGTCGGAACGCATGCACTGATCCAGGATAAGGTGAACTATCAGAAACTTGCGTTGGTGATAACCGATGAACAACATCGGTTTGGAGTGCGACAGAGAGAAAAATTATCCCTAAAAGGAGAGGAACCACATGTTCTTGTTATGAGTGCAACACCGATTCCGAGAACATTAGCGATCATTATGTATGGTGATCTGGATATTTCTGTGATGAAGGATATGCCGGCACAGCGAAAACCGATAAAGAATTGCGTGGTGGGAACGGATTACAGACCAACGGCGTACAAATTCATCTATCAACAGATTGCACAGGGACATCAGGTGTATATCATTTGTCCGATGGTAGAAGCAAGTGAAAATGTATCCGCCGAGAATGTAATGGATTATCAGGAGCGGATTCGCGAATATTTTCCGGATTCCATTCGAATTTCGTATATACATGGTAAAATGACACCGGATGAGAAGAATACCATTATGAATCAATTTGCAAACCGGCAGATTGATATATTGATCTCGACAACTGTAATAGAGGTTGGGATCAATAATCCGAATGCAACGGTTATGTTGATTGAAAATGCTGAAAAATTCGGACTGGCACAGTTGCATCAGCTAAGAGGGCGGGTAGGCAGAGGAGAGGCACAATCGTATTGTATTATGATGTCCGGAACTGACCGCAAAGAGGCAATGGATCGTTTGTCCATTTTAAATGCATCCAATGATGGTTTTTATATAGCAAACGAGGATCTGAAACTAAGAGGTCCGGGAGATTTCTTTGGAATACGACAAAGTGGGGATATGTTGTTTCATTTAGGAGATATATATAATAATGCGGATATATTGAAACAGGCAAATGATGCGATTTCCTATCTGGAAAGCATAGATTATCCGATTGAATCGCTAGTGGATGAACGGACAATATCTTCTGTTCAATTGTAAATTGATTCATTTTTATAGAAAAATTGGTATGGAATGCTATCTTTTTATATAATTATATGCTATTATCTTATGTAAACTGAAAAAATATGGAAGATATGTCGGAAAGTATTGACAAATCTAGGTTTTTTAATAAAATAGAGTAGGAGTTCTCAAATGAGAGTAATTGCAGGAAAAGCAAGAAGATTACAATTAAAGACACCGGCAGGAATGGATACCCGCCCGACGACGGATCGGATAAAGGAAACATTATTCAATATGTTACAGGATGAATTGACGGATATTCATTTTCTGGATCTGTTTAGTGGAAGTGGTGGTATTGGAATAGAGGCATTGAGCAGGGGCGCTGCGAGAGCATGGTTCGTTGAACAGAACCGGAATGCGGCAGAGATCATAAAAGAGAATCTTATATTTACACATTTGATCGATCAGGCAGAGATTATGAATACATCTGCCATCAGTGCGGTGACAATGCTTCAAGGGAAGACAAAGTTTCATGTTGTATTTATGGATCCGCCATATGGAAAAGGCCTTGAGAAAGAAGTGTTAAGACATCCGGTATTTTTACAGATTCTACACGATCAGGCATTGGTTGTGGTAGAGGCAGATCTGGATACGAATCTGCTTCCGGAAGAGATACCGGGACTGCATATTCTTAAGGAGAAGATCTACAAAACCAATAAGCATATTTTTTTAGAAAAGATATGATAGAGAAACGAGGACAAGAGATTGAGTAAGGCAATTTATCCGGGGAGTTTTGATCCGGTAACCTTTGGCCATTTAGATATTATCAAACGTTCTGCGGAGATGTTTGATGAAGTGATTGTTGGTGTGCTGATCAACAATTCAAAAAAGCCGTTGTTTTCGGCGGAAGAACGTACTGAGATGCTTCAACAGGCGGTTGCTCAGTATAAGAATGTATCGGTGATCAATTTTGATGGTTTACTGATCGATTATATGAAAGCAAATGACATATCGGTGATTGTTCGGGGACTTCGGGCAATTACGGATTTTGATTATGAATTACAGATTGCACAAAGTAACAGGAAAGTTAGTAATGAAACGATTGATACTGTCTTTTTGACAACAAGTATCGACTATGCATATTTAAGCTCCAGTATTGTCAGAGAGTATGCAAGTTATGGCACGGATGTAACAGATTTTGTGCCGGAATTTGTTGCTCGAAGATTGAAGGATCGTTTCCAATCAGATAAATAGAAGAATATAATGGAGGATAAGGCGATGGCAAGAAAAAGTATTGAAGATGTAATGAATGAGATTGAAGATTTTTTAAATAGCTGTAAGACGACAGCGTTATCATCAAATAAAGTAATTGTTCCAAGAGATGAATTTGACGAGTTATTTGGAGATTTAAAAGTAAAGATTCCGGCAGAGATTGATCGTTGTAAGAAGATCATGCGGAACAAAGAGGCTATATTGATGGATGCAAGAAAGAATGCAGACGGCATTATTGCAGAAGCTACGCAGCGTGCAAACCAGATGGTATCTGAGACAGAGATCATGAATCAGGCGAACCAAAAGGCATATGAGACGGTAGAGATGGCAAGAGTACAGGCAAATGATATTTTGGCACAGGCTGTTGCGGAAGCAAATGAAGTTCGGTTGGGGTCTATGCAGTATACCAATGATATCATGATGGGAATCCGGAATTATGTTGAGGCAACAATGGAAGCAGAGCGTGCGAATTATGAGAATCTGATTGCAGCTTTGAATAATGATTTTGTCATTGCAAATGCCAATATTGCAGAGGTTCAGAATCAGATCGTTGAGTTTACAGGAGATCCATCCAGTGTAACAAGAGCGCCACAGATCAAAACTGCGGCAAACGGAAAGGCAGTTCCGACACCTCCAAAGGCAAAACAGAGTGTTGTTGATAAAGTAAAACAGGCAGTTGGTGTAAAGGAAGAGAAGATAGAGGAACCGAAGCAGGAGACAAAACCGGCTGTCAATATTCCTGATTTTATTACAAGCGGAGAAAAGGTGGTCCCGAATGAGACTCCTTTACAGCCAAATGTTGATGTAAAACCGCAGGTGGAAGTAAAAGCAGAAGTGAAACCGGAAACACCGGTTGTTTCAAATGAACAGGCAGCAACAGCGGAGGCTCCGGTTCAGTCGCAGGCAAAAGAACCTCAGGTCATAGATCAGTCCAAACAGCAGCAGGCTCCACAGCCAACCGCACCAACTAACGGCACACCGACCAAGAAGGTAAAGAAAAAGATTGTAAAAAAGAGAAATCCGGTTCTTCACACACCGCAGACCGCACAGGAGACGGTAGCAAAGACATTAGAGGCTGCTGCAGCAGCAAAGGTTGATAAAACGGTATACAAGGCAAATGGCGAACAGGCAAGAGAAGTTCCACCAATGGAAGGCCGTGTGAAGAGAGGACCAAGAGTAGGAAGAGGTTTGGTAGAGAATCAGGTTGAGATGCAGGAAGACAATGGTTTTGAAGTAGAGACAGATGCATTTCGTGAAGACAGTACGGCACCAGCAAAATCATTAGGTGTGGTAGATGATTTTTCAATGGAAGAGAAGTTTTAGATGTGAAAATGGCTACTATATGCAAGATAGCCATATATGATGAAAAAAGTACCTGTGGATAGAATACATTTATCCAACAGGTATTTTTTTATGGAAGCATTAGGATATGTTAAAACACCTTTAATCTGGAATGCACTGCACAAGCCGCCAAAAGAAGAAAGTGCACAGAGAAATGGGATATATAGATTGGATAGTTTGGACGAAGAGGCAAACAGGTCTAAGCCGGTTGTGATCTCTAAAGCTGACAGCGGTAGAATGAAAAAGGAAAAACGGCTAAGAGGAAGTGTGATCTTTATTACAATCGAAAATAATATGACATACATTCCGATGATGACTAAAGTTTGTGTTGTCTGCATAAACGTTTCTGTAATGTGCAGCTTTGCAGAAGTGATATGCAGAGAAACATTGGAAGATTGTTTTGTGATAAAACGAAATTTAACTATGGTTAAAATTAGAACAGGAATGTAAATGCTTCCTAAAAAAAGAAAGAGTGGGAGCTGTTTATCCAGAATGTGAATATATACATATCCGATTAAGAACATGGGGCTTGCCTGACCGGTTAGTGAAAGAATGTCATTAGCGCGCTGCGGTGTGATGCAATGGTTATGTACAAAATCGTTTACAATTTTTCCGCCAAGCGGATATCCGCACAGATTACCAAGGAAAATGGACACAATCTCGTATATATCTCCTTTGATATATTTTTGAAGGTGTTTTGCAGCAGTCTGGTAAGCATTTGTTTCGGATAGGGCATTGGTGATCAGAATAAAAGGAAGCAGAGAAGGGATTAAGGTCTGATACCATAAAAGAAGACCTTGTTGTGCGCCATGTATGGTGTCGTTATGAAAAAATAAAAGTAAAAACAAAAGAAAGATCATGGTGACAAAAGAACGCATTGCACAATCCCGAATCTCTTTTGATAAAATATATGAAGCATTTAGCAGATTATGACGCTGCGTTCATATTCGGTAGGCAGAGTGACGTGATAGCGGTTGTAAAATGCCTGATTATATAAATGACTTTTTTGCAGATCCCGGGTAAACGCAGAATAGGCATCTAGAGGCAGGATGTGCTTCGCCTGTGTTACTTTATTTATAATGGGAACAGTGCCTGATTGTTTGCATTCTTTTAAAAGAAAGGAAGCATTTTTCTGCAAACCTAATAACCGGAGATAATGAATATATCCATTGGCTTTTGCATTGTTCATCTGGCAGGCAGTCTGTGATAACAGAATATTAAGCAGACTTCTTTGGATGCGCGACTGCGACAAATGTCTGCCGGACACACGATCAACAATGGTATCAAAGTCGTATGGAATAGGCGACAGACGACTGAGTGTGTTGGAAAAGTCATTGGAAATATCGCAATATTCCTGGAGTGGTCGCGTATTATAGGATAGGGCATATTGCAAAAATGACAAAAAATCATTCCAAAATAGAGGCTTCGCATCCGGACGGCCGGACAGAATCTCATACACGGATTCCGGCATAAAATGGTGGAGTGATTCATATATGTCAACCTGTTCTCTGATTGCATTGCGAAGTGCTGTGGCGGAACACAGAGAATCAGACAGGTCTGGTTCATGATAGCCGGAACCCTGTCGTGGTATTGCAATGACATCAATCGGAAGATTATATTTTATAATTGCCTTCAGATATTCAATTGCTAATATATTATTCGGTTGTTTGAGTATAGTAGAATACTCAGGATGATTAAAATGCTGGCATAATGCATTGGCGCGGGCTCTGGCATAGGAAAGTCCGCTTGCCAGACCTTCCCGCAATGCGTTCTGATAGGAAATCGGTTCGTTTGTTAAATAGGCTGCAATTTCCTTTAATGGAGTCAGATCAGATGTTTCAGTACCAAAACACAGTGTATCGATCAGTGAGGTGGCATGAAGTGCGAGCACAGCAGCCGTTGCAAAATGTTCAGCACTTGCGGTTGCAAACAGAGAAGGCAGCTCGAATACAACCGATGCCCCTGCCTGAAGAGCAGCTTCCGTTCGGATGTATTTATTAAAAATTGCCGGTTCCCCGCGCTGGACATAATCACCGCTCATCATGATGATGATCTGCTTATCAGGAAAACGCTCCTTTGCGGAACGGATTAAATAAGCATGCCCATTATGAAAAGGATTAAATTCTGCAATGATACCAATGTGTTTCATATTCTGCTCCGATCGTCATATTTTTGTATAGTATACTACATTTTTGATAAAAATACATTCTTTTCTTTACAAGTATAAATGTAAATGATATAGTATATTTATCTTTTATTTCAACGATTTCGTATTGATTCCCGGATGTTTATATAATTGAATCGAAAATACATTCGATTTGTGTTGACAAGTCGGACGGAATATATTAAGATTAAGAAAACGAACAAATGTTCATGGAGGTTATTAGAATGGCAAATGAAGATAAGATGAAAGCGCTGGATGCTGCGCTTGCAAATATTGAGAAGCAGTTTGGAAAAGGAACGGTTATGAAATTGGGAGATTCTGCAGCAGATATGAATGTAGAAGCAATTCCTACCGGTTCATTGAGTCTGGATCTTGCATTGGGAATTGGTGGTGTACCAAAAGGAAGAATTATTGAGATATACGGTCCGGAATCAAGTGGTAAGACGACGGTTGCATTACATATTGTTGCAGAAGTACAAAAGAGTGGTGGAATCGCAGGATTTATTGATGCAGAACATGCATTAGATCCGGTATATGCAGGGAATATTGGAGTCGATATTAATAATTTGTATATTTCACAACCGGATAACGGAGAGCAGGCATTGGAGATTACGGAGACAATGGTACGTTCCGGTGCAGTAGATGTTATTATTGTGGATTCTGTTGCAGCACTTGTTCCGAAAGCGGAGATCGAAGGCGAGATGGGTGATTCCCATGTGGGATTGCAGGCACGTTTGATGTCACAGGCATTGCGTAAATTAACTGCCGTGATCAGCAAATCCAATTGTGTCGTTATTTTTATCAACCAGCTTAGAGAGAAAGTCGGAGTTATGTTTGGTAATCCGGAGACAACGACAGGTGGTCGTGCATTGAAGTTCTATTCTTCTGTACGTTTGGATGTTAGAAGAATTGAGACCTTGAAGCAGAATGGAGAAGTAATCGGTAACCGAACAAGAGTAAAAGTTGTTAAGAATAAAGTGGCTCCTCCATTTAGAGAGGCAGAATTTGATATTATGTTTGGTAAGGGTATCTCGAAGGAAGGTGACATTTTAGATCTTGCAGTCAAAGAGAATATCGTTAATAAATCCGGTGCATGGTTTTCTTATAATGGAGAGAAGATTGGACAGGGTAGAGAGAATTCCAAGATCTTCCTGCAGGATAATCCGGAGATTGCTTTGGAGATTGAGAATAAAGTCCGGGAAAGTGCCGGGTTGGGTGATGTAACAGAAGATGGTAAGACTGTTTTGGAGAATGAAACAGAGGATAAGTAATGTATATTTGTAAGATAGAGAAAGATGGCAAACAGTACCGGATATACGGAGAGAATGGATATGAATTCTCTTTGTATTATTCGGAGGTGAAACGTTATCATATAGAGGAACAGTGCGAGTTGGATGAGGACGTTTTGCAGGATATCTATCAGACGGTTCTTTATAAAAGGGTAAGAGAACGGGCGTTGTATTTGTTGGAACGGCGTCCGTATTCTATTTTGGACATGAAGAATAAACTTAAAAAAAATCAATATCCGGAACAGGTCATCGCTCGGGTGATTGATTTTTTGGTAAAGTATCATTATCTAGATGATGTCAATTATGCAGAATTATATGTTTCATCTTATTCCAACCGTAAGAGTCAGAGACAGATGCGGTATGAATTGGCACAAAAAGGAATCGATAAGGATGTTATTGTAACATGTCTTAGTCAAAAAGAAGATTCGGAGCAGGAATGTTTTCAGATAAGATTTGAACGTTATATACAGGGAAAAGATATGTGTGATTTCAAGGTGAGACAGAAGGTATATCGTTATTTTTATTCGAAAGGATTCCCGGGATATATGATTGAACAGGCGTTGGATGCAATCCGTTATGACGTGGAATAATTGTGCTTTTTCACATCAAATTGAATGATTATTTTATAAAATTCTTTCTTTTGCTTGACAGATTGCACAAAAAAAGATAGAATTTAACTGTTGTACTTATGTTAAGTGCAATGATAACTTAATAAGGAGGTGCTCCTGTGGAACCAGGCTATATTATTGTTTTTGCTATTATTTTAATCGTAGCTGTTATCGTTTCTTGGTTCTTATCTCTTACATATCGTAAGAATGTGGTGGAGAAGAAGAATTCAGATGCAGAAGACAGAGCGAGAGAGATTATAGATGAAGCTGTAAAGAACGCTGAGGCTAAGAAAAAGGAAATTCTCCTAGAAGCAAAGGAAGAGTCGATTAAGACGAAGAATGATCTTGATAAAGAGATTAAGGATCGTCGTAATGAAGTTCAGAGAATGGAAAAGAGAGTTCTTTCGAGAGAAGAGAATTTAGATCGAAAGACAGAAACCATTGAGAAGAAAGAATCAGCACTTGCATCTAGAGAACAATCCTTAGAGAAGCAGAAGGCAAAAGTGGAAGAGCTTGAGTCAAAGAAATTACAGGAACTGGAGAGAATCTCTGGATTAACCTCTGAACAAGCAAAAGAATATTTGTTAAAGACTGTTGAAGATGAAGTAAAACATGAAACCGCAGTTCTAGTAAAAGAGTTAGAGACTAGAGCAAAAGAAGAAGCAGGTAAGAAAGCAAAGGAATATGTTGTTACAGCAATTCAGAAATGTGCTGTAGATCATGTTGCCGAGACTACAATTTCTTTAGTTCAATTACCAAATGATGAGATGAAAGGCCGAATTATTGGACGTGAGGGTAGAAATATCCGTACGTTAGAGACAATGACGGGTGTGGATCTGATTATCGATGATACACCGGAAGCAGTTGTTTTATCAAGTTTTGATCCGGTCAGAAGAGAAGTGGCAAGAATTGCCCTTGAGAAATTAATCTTAGACGGAAGAATTCATCCGGCTAGAATTGAAGAAATGGTTGAAAAAGCACAGAAAGAAGTCGAGCAGATGATGCGTGAAGAAGGCGAGAATGCAGCATTAGAAGTTGGTGTGCAGGGTCTTCATCCAGAATTGATTCGTTTACTTGGTAAGATGAAGTTTAGAACCAGTTACGGACAGAACGCATTAAAACATTCAATGGAGGTAGCGCAATTATGTGGTTTGTTGGCTGCTGAAGTGGGTGTGGATGTCCGCATGGCAAAACGTGCAGGTCTTTTACATGATATTGGTAAATCTGTGGATCATGAAATGGAAGGTTCACATATTCAGATTGGTGTTGATTTATGTAGAAAATACAAAGAATCTGCACTCATTATTAATGCCGTAGAGGCACATCATGGAGATGTAGAACCGGAGTCATTGATTGCATGCATTGTACAAGCAGCAGATGCAATTTCTGCCGCTCGTCCGGGTGCAAGACGTGAGACATTGGAAACATACACCACTCGTTTGAAGCAATTAGAAGATATTGCAAACGGATTTAAGGGTGTAGATAAAACTTTTGCGATTCAGGCAGGTAGAGAGATTCGTATTATGGTAGTTCCAGAGCAGATAAGTGATTCTGACATGGTACTTTTAGCACGTGATATTTCAAAACAGATTGAGGATGAATTGAAGTATCCGGGTCAGATTAAGGTAAATGTGATTCGTGAATCCCGTGTTACGGATTATGCGAAATAGAGAATTGTCTTTGATACGAGAATGAAACAGACTGTCGTGGTCATGATAGAATATCATGATTACGACAGTTTTTTTGTTAGAACAATATGAAAAGACATATTTCTGCCCGAAAGGCATATATTTTTTATGGGGTGTTTTTTTGAATCGAAAAGCCACAAATAAAAAACTTGGACTTTGTACATATGGAATGCTGGTAATGGGGGCAATTGCGGGATGTGTGGTGTTTTTTTGCAGTTTGCTGTTATGGAGATATCCGGTGACGGATTATGGATTGGAAGATCTGCATGTCCTACAAGCAATGAATCTGCCGCATAAGACGTATATTATGTACATTTGCAGGAGAAGATTTTTACAAGTGATTCTCTTTATTGCAATATGGTCTGTCGGTACATATTATATTGCAGCAGTTGTTTTTCATTTGTTTTGTGGATGCTATTTTGGTTTTTTATTAGCTGATTGTTTTGTGAAATTTGGATTAAAGGGAATTGCTTATGCAGTGGCATGTTTCGTGCCGCATTATATTTTATTGTTTTTTGCCGGATATCTATCCGGGTATTGGTTTGCAAAAGATAATATACAGAAAAAATATTATTACGGGAATGTAAATAATGCGCAATCTTTTCTTAAAGTTTTTGTTATTTTTTTGTTGTTATCCGGTGCAGTTTTTATTGAGATAAAATTCCAGAAAAATATTTTAAATTTTTTTTACCAATATCTAGTATAAAGATATTATGTTAATACCCCATTTGGTAGAAAGACGGCAGAATACTAGGAAAATCAAGATTTTCGGGAAAAATAACATTTGATTTTATGTAAATTAAACATTATAATAGACGTATTCAATATAAGAAATAAGGGGTTAGAGAATGCAACAAAAGATTAATGGCTTCGTGGAGTACTTAACAAATGTTAAGCACGCGAGCAAAAATACAATTGCATCATACAGAAGAGATCTTGTGAAGCTTAATAATTTCTTAACAGATTCCGGATGCAAGTCGATCAAAGAGATTACAGGAACAAATTTGAATTCCTATATTCTGAAGATTGAAAAACAAGGATTGTCTACTGCAACGGTTTCAAGAAATATAGCATCAATTAAGGCATTCTTTTTATATATGCTAAAACAGGGCGAGATTCAGGAGGATCCAAGCGAGTCTTTGAAACCTCCAAAGATTGAGAAGAAAGTACCTGTTATTTTATCAATTGAAGAAGTGAATCTTTTGTTGGAACAGCCGTCTGGTACATCTCCGAAAGAGGTTCGTGATAAGGCTATGTTAGAGGTGTTGTATGCTACTGGAATCCGCGTATCAGAACTAATCAATCTTAAGGTGGCAGATGTTAATCTGGCAATGAATTTTTTGCAGTGTCATGATAATAATAAGGATAGAGTAATTCCATTTACGAATGAAACAAGAGAAGCATTAGATAATTACCTACATAATGCACGTTCGACAATGTGCCGGGAAGAACAGGAATATCTTTTTATAAATTGTCAAGGCACACCTATGACGAGGCAGGGATTTTGGAAGATTATCAAATATTATTCAGCAAAGGCCGGTATTAAGAAAGACATTACACCGCATACAATCCGTCATTCATTTGCGATGCATTTAGTAAGCAATGGCGCGGATCTAAAATCTGTTCAGGAAATGTTGGGACATTCTGATATTTCTACGACGCAGATATATCTTAAGAATAATGCTAATATTAAGTTGAAAGAAGTATATGAAAAAGCGCATCCGAGAGCGCATGTTTCATAGCATTGTCGCTGTGAAAAAAGTATGAAATAATTGTATCTTATATGATTTTATTGTATAATCATATAAGTGTGAAAATGAGAACTGTCACACATCAAAGAATGGATCTGTGGCAGTTTTTTTGTGAATGGAGTGAGTTGGCACACAGAACTATATATAATCAAGAACATGTTTGCCGGCTTGGTTTAGATTGTGCTGAGGATGAGTTTGGAGGATACTATGGTTGCAGTAACGGACTTGAAAATGTCATATGGATCGAAAGAGATATTAAAAGGGATATCATTTACCATTAAGAAAGGTAAGATTGTAGGTCTCTTGGGAGTGAATGGTGCAGGAAAGTCGACAACGATGAATCTGCTGACAGGCTATTTGACACCCACAGGTGGTTCTGTTCGAATATGTAACGAGGATATAGAAAAAAATCCACAAAAGGCGAAAAAATACATTGGATATGTTCCGGAAATTCCACCTGTATATAAAGATATAAAAGTAAGGGAGTATTTGAATTATGCGGCTCAATTAAAAGGGATAAAGGATTATAAGAGTGAAGTGGAAAGAGTTCTTATACTGATGGATTTAAAAGAACGGGAATATGATTTTATTAAGACTTTGTCCAAAGGCTATGTGCAGCGAATCGGGTTTGCGCAGGCATTATTGGGTGCTCCGTCCGTTATTATTATGGATGAACCTCTTTCCGGATTAGATCCTGCGGAATCGAAGAAAATCAGGCATCTTATCAAAAGTCTGCAGGAAGATCATGCAATGCTGATCAGTTCCCATGATTTAACGGAGATTGAGGAACTTTGTAATGAAGTGCTGATCCTGAAAGATGGACAACTTGTTATGGATAACAATTCCATTCGGGCAAAACGCCGTGCGGGAAATAATCAATATGAATTGATTATTAAAGGAAATAGAGACGCAATCCAGGAAATATTGACTAAGCATTCTGCCTTAAAGGAAGTAAAATTTTCAAAAGAAGCGGAAAGCGGTGTATATGTATTTTTAGTAAAAGCAAAGGATACCAGAGATATTCGGGACAGTCTTTTTACATATCTGGTAGGTAAGAAATATCAGGTTTATGGTATTAGAAGACTGGAACATTCTCTGGAGGATGTGTTTATGGAAGCAACAGGCGAGGAGGAATAGGAAAATGACCGCAGTATTAAAAAAAGAATTAAAAGGGTATTATACGTCCTTGTTTACGTATGTGTATTATGGTCTGTTCTTTCTGATGCTTGGTGTGCTTTTTGTAAGAGACTGTCTGAACAGTTATAACACCAGTTTTGGATATTATGTATTGAGTTCCGCATTTGTTGTTGTATTAGTGATTGCACCGTTGTATACGATGCGGTTGTTGGCACAGGAAAAGAAGAATCGGACAGATCAGCTATTATTTACAGCACCTGTTTCGAAAATGAGTGTAATAGCAGGTAAATTTCTGGCGGCTGCAATTGTTTTGTTTGTTCCGATTGTATTATCAATCGGTTATCCGATCTATATAGCAGGTTGCGGTGAGATGAGCGTTCGTTTTCTTACAGGCAGTTATTTGGCGGTTAGTCTGGTTGTACTTGTTTTGCTGGCATTTGGAATGTTTGTTTCTGCTCTTACATCCAATACGGTACTTGCTGTTATTGTGACATACGCGGTATATCTGATTGTAATTTTAGGAAGAATTATAGAAAATTTTGTTCCAGTAGAATGGATATATCAATTGTTCCGAAGATTTTCCGTGTATAATATATATTATGCAATGGTGTCCGGAATTGTAAGAAGCGGCGATGTGTTGTACCTGTTGTTTTTGACCATATTATTTTTTGTTCTTACATGGTTTGTTGAGGAAAAACAACGACTTGGAAATAGAAGATGGATTGCAGGAATCGGAGTCAGTGTGATTGTCTTTGGAATTGTAACAATGATTGGCATGCAGACTACAAAGATATTTGATCTGACTGCGGAACAACTGTTGACATTTTCAGATGAAACAAAACAGTTGGCTGCGGATATTAAAAAAGAGACGGACATTTATTATTTGGGAGATAGGAGCAGAGCGAATGCGACATATCAGGAATTGATGGCACAGTATCATAAGTTGAATTCTAAGATTCGGGTTCATTATGTGAATGCTCAATCTGACTCAGAATTTCGTAATAAATATCTGGCGGATGTTTCGGATATTAGTGAGACCAGTATGGTTGTGGTTTGTGGGGAAAAGTATGTGTACCTTGATGCAAACCGATATATTACAACACTACAGACTTCTCAATATTCATATAAAAGTACATTAGAAGTTGAGAATCAGCTTACCAGTGCAATTTGTTATGTGAATTCAGAGGAGAGCATGAAGATATATTATTTAACCGGGCATGGAGAAACACAATTAGCAACAGGATTTTCTAATATGCTTCGTATGAATGATTATCAATTGGAAGAATTGGATATTGTTTCGAAACTGAATTCTGTCGAGGCAACGATTCCGGAAGATTGTAAGGCGTTATTGATTGAGGCTCCGGAGTCTGATCTGTCAGAAGATGAGATTACAGCATTAGAAGAATATATGGATGATGGAGGAAAGATCTTTGTTTCAATTGATCCGTTAAATGAGGATCTGGAACATTTTGATGGGTTCCTTAAAAAGTATGGATTTCAATTACAACAGGGAGTTGTTATTGAAGGAAGCCCTGATAATTATGTGTATGATACCGCATATTATTTACAACCGAAGATTGAATCGCATGCTATTACGAAGGAATTAGAAAAGGATTCATTGCCTGTTCTTACAATGACGAGCAAAGGAATTTACAAAGAAGGAAGTGCAAATGGATATCAATGTACGGATCTTTTAGTAACTACGGCAAAAGCCTTTTCGAAAGTGGCGGATTTTGATGATGTTACAACAAAGGGAACCGATGATGTAGGAGGACCATTTAGTGTGGCGTCCCTTTCAGAAAAGAAGGATGGGGGCAAAATGCTATTGCTTGCCTCAAATATCTTTTTTCAGGATGAAGTGGACACAGAATCTTCCGGTGGCAATCGAAGATTCTTTTTGTCAGCAATCAATTATCTGACCGGAAACGAAGATTCCGGAATTATGATTCCGGGCAAGACGGTAGGAGATCAGGTTGCGTTATATCCAAACGAAACGCAGACGTTTGTGAGGATTTTTACAATTGTCCTTATGCCGGTTCTGCTATTATTGATCGGGATTGTAGTCGTAATTTGCTATCGGAAAAATGTGATTGTTCACATGCATAGAAAGAATCAAAAGAAGGATGAACAAGATGAAACAGTGGAGTCGTAAAAAGCAAATCGGATTAGTTGTATGTACGCTTGTGTTTTTGAGTGTGATTTTAATTTTAATGAAGCAGCCGTCTTATGCTGCGTGGGTGCATAAGGAGGATGGCACGGTTTCGTATCAGAACGAAGATGGAAAAGAAGTAACGGGTTTTCAGGAAATTGACGGTAAACGCTATTATTTTGACAATAAAGGGAATTTACAAACCGGCAAGTTTTATGTACAGGATGAGGATGCTTATTATTATAGCGATGAAAATGGTGTTATATCGAGTGGTGGAATTGTAACGGTAAATGATGGATTTTATAGTGTTGATGAATCTGGTAAGATACAGAAAGGTTTTATTGATCTTGATCAGGCAAGATATTATTTTGATGAGAAAGCATCTATGGTCAAAGGTTGGTTTAAATATGATGGAAACTGGTATTATACAGATGACTCAGGGAAAATGGTAACCGGCTGGTCTACGATTGATGGGTATCGATATTATTTTGGGGCAGATGGTATTCGGGTAAGTAATACAGTTATGGATATGGATGGTGTTTTATGGATATGGATGGGGTTACTTATGTATTTAATGAGGATGGAAGCGTTGATGAAAATGCGACCTTGGTATACCCGGTATATCAGGAACTTACAGCAATCCGGCAATCAAATTCCCTTTCGGATATTCGCCAGGATTCAAAGGTGCAGGCATGTGCGATTCTGCGTGCCGGTGGATTGAGTGATGGATTTTCGAATGTGACCGAAGGAGAAATCGAAACACTCTTAAAAAACAGAGGTGTAAAAAGTAATAACGGATATGAATTTTCTTATGGTGGAATAGAAGGCTACAGTGTGGATCGGCTGATTCAGGATATGAGGAAAGATACAGCATTGAAGAGTGCGTTAAAGGATAGTGCAGTAACAGCGGTTGGAATTGGAGTAAGCACAAAGGATAATATCAACTATTACGACATTATCCTCATCTGCGAGTAAACTTATACCCTTGCACAGC
>HF987845.1:32371-39758 GCA_000431135.1 Clostridium sp. CAG:590 | reverse complement strand
CTCCGGTATGTCCAACCATATCCGGATTTGCAAAATTAATGATGATCACATCATACTTGTCTGATGCGATTGCAGCATTTAACTTCTCACTTACTTCCGGTGCACTCATTTCCGGCTGAAGATCATATGTTGCAACAGAAGGAGACTTAACCAAAATACGATCTTCATCTTTATTCGGTTCTTCCACTCCACCATTGAAGAAGAATGTAACATGTGCATACTTCTCTGTCTCAGCAAGTCTTAACTGTTTCTTGCCATTCTTAGCAAGATACTCACCTAATGTATTCTCAATGGTCTGTTTCTTAAATGCTACTAACTTATTCGAAATAGACTCATCATAATCTTTGAAACATACATATACAACAGGAATTCTACCCTGTCTTCTCTCGAAGCCGTTAAATTCATCCTCACAAAATGCTCTTGTAATCTCTCTTGCACGATCCGGGCGGAAATTAAAGAAGATAACAGAATCATTTGCTTTTACCGTTGCCACAGGTTTGTCATTCTCAACCAATACAGTAGGCAGAACGAATTCATCTGTTACATCTTTTGCATAGGAATCTGCAATTGCCTGTACAGGATCTGTTGCTTTCTCTCCCTCTCCATATACCATAGCTGCATATGCCTTTTCTACACGATCCCAACGATTATCACGATCCATTGCATAGTAACGTCCTGAAATAGAAGCTACCTTACCTACGCCGATCTCTTTCATCTTATCAACAAGCTGTGCTACATAATCCTTACCGGATGCCGGAGGGGTGTCACGACCATCTAAAAACGGATGAACATATACATTTGAAAGTCCCTGTTTCTTACACAACTCTAAGATTGCATATAAATGTGTATTGTGGCTATGCACACCACCATCTGAAAGCAATCCCCACAAATGCAGATCAGAATTGTTCTTCTTACAATTCTCAATTGCCTCTAACATTGCCTCGTTCTCGAAGAAATCTCCATCTTCAATTGCTTTTGTAATAGATGTCAGATCCTGATAAATAATACGTCCGGCACCAATGTTCATATGACCAACCTCAGAGTTACCCATCTGACCATCCGGAAGACCAACTGCTAATCCGGAAGCTTTACCCGGAACATACGGACATTCCTTCATCAGCTTATCCATAACCGGAGTATTGGCTAATGCAATTGCATTTCCCTCTGTCTTGTCACTTAAGCCATAACCATCAAGTACCATTAACACAACTGGTTTCTTACTCATAATCTGTCTCCTTTAGTTCTTATTCTTATCTCTTTGGAATTATCATTCCAATATTACCTTTTTCATATTCCTAAACGGAATACTGCCGAATACAGTTTACCATATCACGCAGATTTTGCAAGCAGATATGCATGTTTACTTCGTCAATTCTTTTTTTAACAATTGAACTGTCTCACGAATTGACAAATCATCAATGTGTACCGTTACATCCGCATATTGTTCATATAGAGGACATCTTTCTTCGTATAAATCACGAAAGGTCTGTCCCTGACGGATCGACACCCCGCGTGCAGTCAGATCTCCAATCCTTTCACAAAGTGTTTCATATGGAAGTTCTAAATAAACAACCGTCCCAATCTTTGACAAATGCTCCATTGCCTGTTTACCGTAAATAACACTTCCACCTGTTGATACAACCGCTTTATGACAATCCAAAGAAGCATTTATCTCATTTTCCACCTCATTAAACCCATCCAGCCCCTTTGCATCAATAATTTCACTTAATAATAACCCCGTCTGTTCCTGAATCACCAGATCGGAATCAATAAAACGATATCCCAATGCTTTTGCCAATACAACACCTACCGTACTTTTTCCACAACTAGGCATTCCAATTAATATAACATTATCTTTCATTTATCTTTCACCTACAGATCGTATATTTTATTCTTTGCATATACGCGAATATGTTCCATACATTTGTCATTCAACTCCATAGATACAGCCTCTTTGTGTCCATTCAATTCCACCACCATCGTAACCGTATTTCGCTCTTTGTTTCCGGATGTATAATTTCTCTTTTTTGCAAACACTTCATGTTCAATACGGTTTGAATTCTCCGGAACGATCATCGCTACCTGTTCCATTTCAAAATGCATCAGTTCTTTTCGTTTGCTTGCGTTATAAATTGCCGCAATTTCAACACTTCCATTAGTAAATGTATATTCATATTCCACTTTTCCAAATCCTAAAAAATAGCAGAACAGGCAGATTCCAATAATAGAAACAATCATCCCAATTCCACCTACGAACAACAGCAATGGAATCCCTAAAAAGAATACCCAGATTGCAATCACTAATTTAACATAGAATGAAGCTGTCGGCCTCGCTTTTATTGCATATTCAACATAATTATCATTACCCAGCATTATTATCCTCCATACATAAAGAGTGGGTAAGCAAAAGCTTTGCTATCGCTAGCCAATACTTACCCCTCGTATATTATACTTATATTATTTGCTCAGATATTCATCAATTGCTTTTGCAGCTTTCTTACCGGCACCCATTGCAAGAATAACAGTTGCCGCACCCGTAACCGTATCACCACCGGCATAAACACCATCTTTACTTGTCTTCATGGTATCTTCCTCAACAATGATTCCACCCCATTTCTGCGTCTCAAGACCCGGAGTAGTCTGACGGATCAATGGGTTCGGGCTTTGTCCGATTGCGATAACAACGGTATCTACATCGATCACATAATTAGATCCTTCTACCGGAACCGGTGAACGTCTTCCGGATGCATCCGGCTCACCTAACTCCTGTTTCACCACTTCAATACCTGTTACCCAGCCGTCTTCACCATGGATAGCACAAGGATTATTCAATAATTTGAAGATAATTCCCTCTTCCTTTGCATGATGTACTTCTTCTTTTCTTGCAGGAAGTTCTTCCTCAGAACGTCTATATACAATATATACTTCTTCTGCGCCAAGTCGCTTTGCAGTTCTTGCCGCATCCATTGCTACGTTACCTGCACCGACAACTGCTACTTTCTTACCAACCTTGATCGGAGTCGGTGTATCCGGGAACTTATATGCCTTCATCAGATTCACTCTGGTCAAGAATTCATTTGCAGAATATACACCAAGTAAATTCTCACCTGGAATATTCAAAAATCTTGGAAGACCTGCACCGGAACCTACAAAGACTGCACCATATCCCTGCTCCATCAACTCATCGATCGTAACAGAACGTCCAACGATCACATTCGTCTCAATATCTACACCAAGTTTCTCAACTGTTTCGATCTCCTTAGCAACCAAGTCCTTTGGAAGACGGAACTCCGGAATACCATAACTTAACACACCGCCTGCCTTGTGCAATGCTTCGAATACAGTAACATCATAACCCTTCTTGATCAACTCACCCGCACAGGTAATTCCGGAAGGACCGGAACCGACAACTGCTACGCGCTTACCATTCTTCTCGATCTTAGCTTCTACCGGCTTGGCATTTGCCATATGATAGTCGGCGACAAAACGTTCCAGACGTCCAATCGCAACCGGCTCTCCTTTTATACCTCTTACACATTTTCCTTCACACTGATTCTCCTGCGGGCAGACACGTCCACAAATAGCAGGCAGTGCATTCTCACTTGTAATAATCTCATATGCTGCGTCAAAATCACCCTCTGCAACCTTCTCAATGAAACCGGGAATCGGCACATTCACCGGACATCCGTTCATACATGGCTTGTGCTTACAGTTCAGACATCTTCCTGCTTCTTCCATTGCCATCTCTTTGGTATATCCCAACGCAACCTCTGAGAAATTCTTGTTACGGACATTTGGATCCTGCTCTGGCATAGCCACCTTTGTCATACTCATATTCTTATCCATTCCACTTATCTCCTTCTATCTGTTCTCGTATTCTCTGTTACTTTGCCAAATGCATCCGACACTCATGTTCCTCTTCCTTGAACATGCCCTGACGTTTCATACACTCATCAAAATCAACTAAAAATCCATCAAAATCCGGACCGTCTACACAGGCAAACTTCGTCTCATCGCCAACCGTAACACGGCATCCGCCACACATTCCGGTTCCATCGATCATAATCGGATTCAAAGATACAGCAGTCGGAATGTTAAGTGGTTTGGTAACCTTAACCACATTCTTCATCATAATCAGCGGTCCGATTGCGATTACTTCGTCAATCTTATCCCCTTTATCAATTAACTCCTGCAAAACATTGGTAACAAATCCCTTTGTACCAAGACTTCCATCATCTGTTGCAATATATACATTATCACAGAATTCCTCAAATTTCTCTTTCAGGATTACGAACTCAGCAGAACGTCCACCAATAATAACATCCACCTTCACGCCCATCTCATGAAGCTTACGTAACTGAGGATACAACGGTGCAGAACCAACACCACCTGCAACACCTACTACATGTTCGCATTTATGTAAAGGTGCCGGATGTCCTAACGGTCCCACAAAATCCTGAACATATTCTCCTACCTGCTTCTTAGAAAGTAACTCTGTTGAATATCCAACTACCTGATAGATAATCGTAACTGTTTTCTTCTCTCTATCATAATCCGCAATTGTAAGAGGGACTCTCTCTCCATCTTCATCCACACGAATAATAATAAACTGACCAGCCTCACATTTGTTAGCAACAAATGGTGCTTCAATCTCCATCAACTCAACTGCACTGTTAAGGGTTTCCTTACTTACAATTTTGTACATTTTGATACCTCTTTCCTATTGATTTACATATAGATAGCATTATAACCGTTTTTCCGCCAGAAGAAAAGCATTTTTTTCTGTCATGTTCCAAAATAAGAAAAATGCATATAATCCTTTCGTTTTCCCCATGCACCTCTGTAGAAGCCATATCTTTTCATTATCTTCACAAACTGACTGTTATCGGGAATGGAATATGGGTCTTTTTTCGGCTTCCAATAGCTTCCAGCCAGAACCTTTTTACCGTCGATCATATAATTCTCATTTGCATTTACATCAATTGCCAGACCGTACATATGCTCTCCGGCTCTATAACTGTAACATCCAATATCATGAATCACCTGTTTTTCTTTATTATTATATATTTCTTTAAAAATCTGCTGTATTGTCGGAGCTAATCTCTTATTCACAGTAAGGTATTTGGTTTTCGTAACTTTCTTGCCTTTTTTTCCCTTTCTGTAATCCCATACTTTGATTTTTATTGTTTTCATCTGTTTTCTTGCTTTTTTTTCTGTTTTAAAATTCTTCTTCATCTTTTTTTCCGAACCATAAGCACGCTTTACCCTGGCCACATAGCTTTCTTTATCACATCCATAATAGTCCATCGTCACATATTTGTATTCCGACGGAACACTCAGATAGCGATTTCCATCCACATTTCGGTACGCATAAACAATATAATAATACGTTGCCCCATTGATCAGCTTACTAAAATTCTTGCTTGTTGTGTTCTTTGAAACCGTTCCGATCAATGTATATGATGATTCATCATACGGGTTCACATAAAGCTCATTGTTCTGATCATCATAATCCGACACACAATATATCTGATATCCGTCTGCATCACTCACCGCATTCCACGATAACGTTACACCATTCTTTCCTTTTCTCTTCGCCTTACTGATCGTTGTTCCCTGTCCTACGATCATAACTTCTGTATCAACCGTTTCCAATACATTCTGATTATCACTCTCTTGCGAATACACTTCTATTCTATAATAATATGTATGATATAATTGTAAATCTGTCGCATCTGTATAAATATAATCTACAGAAACATTATTATCATAATCATAATATCCTGTACCAGACAAATCATATGTTGAAACAGAATCAATCAACTGGTATGTTCCATTTTGTTCATCTGCCCGATATATATTAAACCCGTCTACCACATCATCTAAAACGTATATCTCTAAGGATGCCCTTCCAGCCTCCTTGCACTTTGCTGTAATCTGCACATATTCACTCGCTTCTGCACTGTTACCCATCAAGACAATTCCCATCAGCAACATTATAAAACCATATAAGAATCTGTTTCTCTTCATATTACCCTCACTCATCTCTTGTTATATTCATATTCGAAAAGAGACTGTTCGCAATACAAAATACTCTGTACACGAAACAGTCTCTTTCTGCCTGACACATAGTCAGGCATTCTTATCATGTAAAATTATGCATTCACAACTTTACCAAAGTCAGCCTTCAATGATGCTCCACCAATCAAACCACCATCGATATCCGGCTTTGCAAGCAATTCTGCTGCATTACCTGCATTCATAGATCCACCATACTGAATACGAACTGCCTCTGCAGTTGCCTCGTCATAGATCTCAGCGATCAGATCACGGATACCCTTGCATACTTCCTGAGCCTGATCAGAAGTAGCAGTCTTACCTGTACCAATTGCCCAGATTGGCTCATAAGCGATTACCATTGTCTTAACCTGATCTGCTGTAATTCCAGCCAGATCAGATTTAATCTGAAGACGGATCCAATCCATAGTTACGCCAAGCTCTCTCTGCTCAAGACTCTCACCACAGCAAAGGATCGGAGTAATACCAGCTTCGAACGCCTTCTTAACTTTCTTGTTCAAAAGAACATCATCTTCTTTGAAGTAATCACGGCGCTCTGAGTGACCGATAATAACATACTTAACACCTGCATCTACTAACATTGCAGCAGAAATCTCACCTGTGTAAGCACCGCTCTCCTCAAAGTACATATTCTCAGCACCAACAGATACATTCGTTCCCTTTGTAGCCTCTACAACAGGTACGATATCAATTGCCGGTACACAGTATACTACATCTACATTATCATTCTTTACTAAATCTTTTAACTCAGCAACTAAAGCAACAGCCTCACTAGGAGTCTTGTTCATCTTCCAGTTACCTGCAATAATCTTCTTTCTTGCCATTGTCTTATCCTTCCTACCTACATATTTGTAAGCTCAACCTGCGCTTTCAGCTTGGCTGTAAGTTCTTACTTGATCGACTGCGTAAGCTTCAGTCTGCGTCTTCGACTTGACTTCTGCAACTTCGTCGATGTAAGTTCGAACTAAGCTCAACCTGCGCTTTCAGCTTGGTTTCGCTAAGTTCTTACTTATCGTCAGCAGCAGCTACACCTGGGAGTTCTTTACCCTCTAAGAATTCAAGGGAAGCTCCACCACCTGTAGAAATATGAGTCATCTTATCGCCAAAGCCTAACTGGTTACATGCAGCAGCAGAATCACCACCACCGATGATTGTTGTAGCACCCTCTAAGTCAGCCATAGCCTGAGCAACAGCGATGGTACCTTTCGCAAAATTAGGCATCTCGAAACATCCCATAGGTCCGTTCCATACTACAGTCTTAGCACCCTTAATTGCATCTGCAAATAATTCAGCAGTCTTAGGTCCGATA
>HF987845.1:25170-32338 GCA_000431135.1 Clostridium sp. CAG:590 | reverse complement strand
CAGCAGGAATCTCACCACGTCCTACTACCTTGAAGTTTGCATCATTAGAGAAATCATCAGCAACAACTGTATCGATTGGAATTAATAACTTAACACCTTTCTCCTCTGCCTTCTTCTCCATCTTAAGTGCATACTCTTCGTAATCAGCCTCTAATAATGACTTACCGGTCTCCTCACCATGAGCAGCCATAAATGTGTAAGCCATACCACCACCGATGATCAATGTATCAACCTTGTCTAATAAATTCTCAATAACAGAGATCTTAGAAGAAACCTTCGCACCACCAAGGATTGCTACGAATGGTCTCTCTGGATTGTTAACTGCATTACCTAAGAAATCAATCTCTTTCTGCATTAAATATCCAACTACACAATCACCTTTAACGAATTCTGTTACACCTACGTTAGAGCAATGTGCTCTATGAGCTGTACCGAATGCATCATTAACATATACATCACACAAAGAAGCTAATTCCTTAGAGAAAGCCTCTCCGTTCTTTGTCTCTTCCGGTCTGAAACGTGTATTCTCTAAAAGAATTACATCGCCATCGTTCATTGCTTCTACTGCAGCCTTTGCATTTGGTCCAACAACTTCCGGATCTGCTGCAAACTTAACTTCCTGTCCTAATAACTCTGTTAAACGAGCTGCAACAGGTGCAAGTGTCTTAGTCTGCTTGTCTTCTTCTGTCTTCACCTTACCCAAATGAGAGCAAAGAATAATCTTACCGCCATCTGCAATCAGCTTCTTGATAGTTGGAAGTGCTGCTACTAAACGGTTCTCATCTGTGATCTTACCATCGATCAATGGTACGTTAAAGTCACAACGAACTAAAACCTTTTTACCTTTTACATTGATATCATCTACTGATTTCTTATTAAGCATTGTCATGCTCCTTTCATATTATGTTGTATTTGTAAAAAAAGAGCCCGGTCCACGAAGACCGGACCCTTAAGGTCAATTAAAAATTCAACCGAATTATGCTAATTCAGCGAAGTACTTAATTGTACGAACCATCTGGCTTGTATATGAGTTCTCGTTATCATACCAAGAAACTACCTGAACCTCATATAAATCATCAGCGATCTTAGATACCATTGTCTGAGTTGAATCAAACAATGAACCAAATCTCATACCGATAACATCTGAAGATACGATAGGATCTGTATTGTAACCGAATGACTCAGAAGCAGCAGCCTTCATTGCAGCATTGATTCCGTCAACTGTTACATCAGCACCCTTAACTACTGCAGTTAAGATTGTTGTAGAACCTGTTGGAACTGGAACTCTCTGTGCAGATCCGATTAACTTACCATTCAACTCTGGGATAACTAAGCCGATTGCCTTAGCAGCACCTGTTGAGTTAGGAACGATATTAGCAGCACCTGCTCTTGCTCTTCTTAAATCACCTTTTCTGTGTGGTCCATCAAGGATCATCTGATCACCTGTATATGCATGAATAGTAGACATGATACCTGACTGAATTGGAGCATAGTCATTCAATGCCTTAGCCATTGGTGCAAGACAGTTAGTTGTACAAGAAGCTGCAGAAATAATCTGATCATCTGCTGTTAATGTATCCTGGTTAACTGAGAATACAATAGTCTTAAGATCATTACCAGCTGGAGCTGAGATAACAACTTTCTTAGCACCTGCATTAATATGAGCCATTGACTTATCCTTTGAGCAATAGAAACCTGTACACTCAAGAACTACATCAACACCGATCTCGCCCCAAGGAAGATTGTTAGCATCTGCCTCTTTGTAAATTGTAAGAGTCTTACCATCAACTGTGATTGTGTTTGCCTCATCATCAGCCTCTACTGTATGAAGGTTCTCACCAATCTTACCACAGTATCCACCCTGTGCTGTATCATACTTGAGAAGATCTGCAAGCATTGAAGGCTTTGTTAAATCGTTGATAGCAACTACATCATACCCTTCTGCTCCGAACATCTGTCTGAATGCAAGACGTCCAATACGTCCAAATCCATTGATTGCAACTTTTACTGCCATGAATAAATTCCTCCTAAAGTTTTGAATTATTAATTGTGGTCGCCTGTATATCCAGTTGACCCATGCCCTTATAATACCTTTTTTATAATAAAATTTCAAGTAGTAAAATCTTTTTTATTACGAAATTTACCAAATAGACACATTTTATACAAAAACCATTCATCCCCGACCATTCCATTCCTGTATAGACGATGTGTTGATCCTATGATAAAATAAAGTCATCTAAGCGATTTTACAGAAAGAAGGTACTTCATTATGATAACCACTGATATGCATGTTCATTCCTGTTTTTCCTCTGATTCTTCCGAACAGATGGAATCTATCATTGAAACTGCTATTCAAAAAGGATTTTCCTATGTATATTTTACCGATCATCACGACCAGGATTTCCCGATTCACCCTTCTGCACCGGATATGGATTTTCAGTTAGATTTTAAAAATTATATTACGAAGATTCAACAGTTACGGGAACAATACCGCAGTATGATTGATGTCCGCATCGGTGTGGAACAAGGAATCTGCCCGGAGACCGCCTCTAAAATCACGGAACTATCCAGGCAATATCCATTTGATTTTATTATTGGTTCTTCCCATTTAACATCACTTGACAACGGGGATCCTTATTATCCGGAATATTATGCAGGCAAAACAAACATTGAGGCTTACAGGGAATATTTCCAATCAGAAGCAGATAACGTCCAATTAACAGATGGATTTGATATTTACGGACATTTGGATTATGCCGTCCGGTACTGTCCGGATCCTTCATTCGTATATGATTTTGAAGATTACAGAGACATTTTCGAAGTGCTTCTCAAGGAACTCATTGAGCGCGGGAAAGGTATCGAGATCAATACCGCCGGCATCCGTAAGATCGGCTATCCTCATCCACATATTGAGGCCCTCAAATTGTATCGATCCCTCGGTGGCGAGATTATCACCGTTGGCAGCGATGCGCATCAAAAAGAAGATATCGGCTTTGGCTTTGATATTGCACAAGACCTGTTAAAAGAAACCGGATTCCACTATTACACCGTATTCAAAAACCGTAAGCCTGAATTTCTGCCACTGGATTGAACATTTATATATGTGCTGTTGAAACATTTATTTACACATGTCAAAAAGGAGATTTAAATGAAAGAACAATTATATACCATTCCGGTAACAGATGCCTTTGAGAGCAACTGCGAATGTCCACTATGTAAAATGAAAAAAGAATTAGAACAAAATGCCATTGAATACACACTCGGTCCAAGTTATATGGAAGATGACAACCGTGCCATGACAGACGAACTCGGATTCTGTGAGCAGCACATCCAGAGATTATATCTGGAAAAGAACCGCTTAGGACTGGCTCTTATATTAAGTACACATATGGCAAAAGTTACAAAAGATCTGCAAAAACTAACCGAAGGTTCCACATCCGAGTCTTCTTTTTTTAAGAAGAAATCAGAGTCTTCCGGCGTTGGGACTTACATCACAAACCTGTCGCACAACTGTTTTATCTGTAAACGTGTGGAACAGACCTTTGACCGTTATGTAGATACCATTTTTCATTTGTATAAAAAAGACAGCACCTTTTCACAGAAAATCCAATCTTCTAATGGATTTTGTACTTATCATTTTGCCCTGCTCTATGATCGTGCTGCCCGGTATCTTTCCAAAGATACACTAAACAACTTCCGGTGTGATATCAAAAATGTATATTTTTCAAATATGGAACGCATGCAGGAAGATATTGAATGGTTTATAAATAAATTTGATTACCGATATCAGAATGAACCGTGGAAAAATGCCAAAGATGCTCTTCCAAGAAGCATTCTAAAAACACATAGTGTCATTACACCGGACACAGATCTGTAATACTTACAAAAGCTGCTGTCCGATGGAATGCAAACTTACATTCCATCGGACAGCAGCTTTTAACATAGCCTGTGGTATTTTTTCCGTATTGTTCAATCCGGCACTCACCCTTCGCCCGGATTGCCGCAGATATTCACGATAATCTGCCAGTCTACCCTTATATATTCTCTGATGTTTCAATCTGATATGAAAATCATACGGTCGTATCAAACCATTTGATTTACTGAAAAGATGTATGCCACTTTTATAGATAATGTGCGATACAAACTGTGAGCAAAAGAAATGCTTCCCGTCAGTAACGTTCTTTCCAAGCATAACCCCTACCAATCCCGTATAATTATATTGATAGATATCTTTGTTCTTTTTAAACAAATTGATCTCATCCTGAATGATCTGATATTGTTCTTCCGTGACCGGAATCTCATACACACTACAGTATATATTCTTATCAAGACCAAATATTCCTGACTCAATATCTTCTTCAATAAATCCGCAATCAAACGGATTATGTATATGTTTCCTTGCAAAACTATATAAATGAACTAATTCTAAATCCAACGCAATCGATGCATGGGAATACGGCTCCTTTGTGAACAACCGGATCAATCTTGCAGGTGTTGTATGGGTACGGCTTAACAAAACATATATATGTTTTGTATCCGCTTGTGTTGCTTTATTCACGCTTACTCTCCTAACTAGTTTTATCCTTTTTTCACCTGTGCCCGTATTCTTTCTTTCAGGTCAATCGCTTTATTCTTCAATCTTGAAGATGCAGCCGAATTGGTGATCACATTCGATAACATCTGCAATGATTCTCTATATTTTTCCAATTCAAACGCAAGTTCTGCAATAAGATAACTCACGGTCATTTCGTCCATTCCACTCATTGGGAATGCCTCTGTTGAAAATGCCATTTGATATCCTTCATATGCATTCTGAATACATTCTAATTCTTCCATGCGGAGCTGTTCACTCTCCTCCGGTGTCATTTTAGGATCTTCTTTTTCACGTTTTCCCCTTAACACCCATGCAAGTTTTAAACAGGTATATGCTTTCCGGCTATTCTTCACCCCACCGATCACATCACACATCAAAACCATCTTATAATGTAAGATTGCCTCATCATAATCAAAAACATCACTGCTTAACTCCATACCTTTAAATTGTGACATTACTTGTGCACGGATTCTCTTACCCTGTACCGGCATAACATGATTAAAATATCTGGACAATGCTGCGTATCCACAATGCGGACATACAATCGCATCATACTTTAACGGATCAATGTCTTTGTACAACGGCCGCAGATCATCATCCTGTCCGACACTGCGCAATTTACCCGCACGAACAGCTAGGCTTTTGAATTCTTTATCACACACCGGACATTTATGTGTTTTGGGAAAAAGACAATCTTCCTCATTCACTCTGACATCCTGCTTCTGTGCCTGTTGCTCTGCTTTCTCTTTTTCCTTTGTATCTGAATATACCTTCAAATCTTCGTTCTTAAATCCGAAGGCCTCCAGCCCTGAAAATAACCCCATTACTTTCCTCCTATTTCGGACGATATGAACTCTTCAAAGATACAATCCGGTTAAATACAGGTCTTTCCTCTGTAGAATCCTTTGAATCTGCGCAAAAATATCCATGACGTAAAAACTGGAATCTTTCGCCCGGTTGTACTCCCTTAAATGCTGCCTCTAATTTACAATTCGGCATTTCAACCAAAGAATTCGGGTTCAGATTGGAATAATCGTCCTTCAGAACCTCATCACCTTCCTGAATCAGATTCTCATATAGGCGAACCGTTGCATCGACAGCTGTCTTAGCATCGACCCAATGAATCGTACCTTTTACTTTACGACCTTCAAATCCGGAACCGGAACGCGTTGCCGGATCATATGTGCAATGCACCTCTGTTACATTTCCATTCTCATCCTTCACAAAATCAGTACATTTTACAAAATAAGCATTCTTCAGACGCACTTCGTTACCCGGGAACAGACGGAAATACTTCTTTGGCGGTTCTTCCATAAAATCTTCTCTTTCAATATACAATTCTTTACTGAAAGAAACCTGACGGACTCCCAACTCTTCATTTTCCTGATTATTGTCTACATCTAACAATTCCGTCTGATCTTCCGGATAATTATCAATGATCAACTTGATCGGGTCTATTACCGCCATCATACGCTTTGCTTTCATACGCAGATCTTCACGGATGCAATACTCTAACATTGCCATGTCAGATACGGAGTTCGCCTTTGAAATACCGGAGAGTTCAATAAACATCCGGATTGCTTCCGGTGTAACACCTTTTCTGCGCAATGCGCTGATAGAAACAAGCCTAGGATCATCCCAGCCATCTACCGCACCATCCTCTACTAACTTCTTGATGTAACGCTTACCTGTAATTACATTCTGCAGATATAACTTTGCAAACTCAATCTGTTTTGGTGGCTCTTCAAATTCTAATTCTTTCACAACCCAATCGTATAAAGGTCTGTGATCCTCAAATTCCAACGTACATAACGAATGTGTTACACCCTCCACTGCATCTTCGATTGGATGTGCAAAATCATACATCGGATAAATGCACCATTTATCTCCTGTGTTATGATGTGTCATTCTTGCAATTCGATAAATAACCGGGTCTCTCATGTTGATATTCGGTGATGCCATGTCAATCTTGGCGCGCAACACTTTGGATCCATCCGGAAATTCTCCATTTTTCATTCGCTCAAATAAATCCAGATTCTCCTCAATACTACGATTACGATATGGGCTTTCTTTGCCAGGCTCCTTGAGCGTACCCCTGTATTCACGGATCTCATCTGCTGAAAGATCACACACGAAAGCCTTTCCCTTCTTAATCAACTTAATTGCACTTTCATACATTGCATCAAAGTAATCAGATGCATAATATACATGATCTCCAAAATCCGCACCAAGCCACTTCACATCTTCTAAAATGGACTCTACAAACTCTGACTTCTCTTTGGTTGGATTTGTGTCATCAAAGCGAAGATTAAATGTTCCGTTATATTTCTTTGCAATTCCGGAATTCAAGATAATAGATTTTGCATGTCCGATATGCAGATATCCATTTGGTTCCGGCGGAAAACGGGTTACTATTTTTTTATATTTTCCTTCTTCTAAATCTTTGTCAATAATCTGTTCAATAAAATTCTTTGATACTACTTCGTCTTCCATGCCCTTACTCCTTTACCGTCAATATTATTCCATAATTATTCACTACTTTATCACATTTACAATATCCCGTCAATGCAGGAC
>HF987845.1:10489-25146 GCA_000431135.1 Clostridium sp. CAG:590 | reverse complement strand
ATAAATAAAACAAGCGAGTTAAACATCACCTTAAAACAAAAAATAAACGCCAACCCTTGATTTATAAGGATTAACGCTTATTCTACTTAAAGCTAGCGACGGGAATCGAACCCGTGACCTCCTCACTACCAATGAGGTGCGCTACCGACTGTGCCACGCCAGCTTGTCATAACGACTTGTCTATAATATCAAAATATCATTTGTTTGTAAAGTACTTTTTTCACTTTCCGGATTCCAAATACAATTTTTTTACTTTGTCCCGTATTCTTTGTATTGCATTATCAATTGATTTTGTCTTTTTCCCAATGCGGGCGGCAATTTCAATATAAGGCATTCCTTCTAAATACAAAGGCAATATCTCTTTTTCCATTTTACTCAGATGCACTTCTAACAGTTCTTCGATCCGTGAAGTATTCTCCTGATCTAATATCACATGTTCCGGATTAGAACTGCTTCCCGCTTCGAGATTATCGATCAGCTCTGCTTCCTCGTTTCCTTTGGTATAGAAAGAAATATAGGAATTAAGCGGAGAGTGTTTTTTACGGTTAGATGCTTTGATTGCACTATAAATCTGTCTGTCAATGCATAATTTGGCAAATGTATAAAAAGATGCATTCTCCCCGGATTCATAATTCCTTACCGCTTTAAATAACCCAATCATTCCCTCCTGTGACAGATCTTCCGTATCTGCACCGATCAAATAGAGGGTACGAATTGACTTTTTCACAAGTGGTGAATACTTTTTTAATATATATTCGGTTGCATCCTGATCTCCATCTTGAGCTAATCTTACAATCTCCTCATCCGACAGTTTCCGGAATTGTATATCCATATACTACTCCTCACCTATTCCGCAGATTCTTCTCCGGCATCCGGCTGTGCGATCACTTCTGTTGAAGCTTCTGTGGTTGCTTCCGTTGTCGCTTCTGTGACTGCTTCCGTTGTTGTCTCTGTCGTTGACTGTGTCACAGACTCCGTTGTCTTTTTGGTATCCGCTTTTTCCTGTGTTGTTTTATTGTTTACCTTATTGGTAATATCCTCAATACTCTGTTCTAATTTCTTCTTGGCATCATCTGTATCGGAAGAACTCTGTGTCGTTGCTTCCGTTTCTTCTGTCCGGAACCATTTACTCTTTTCCGTGTCTTCTTCCGTAACGGTTGCATTCTTCTTTTTCGATGAACTGCCACCACCTACACTGTTTACAATAAATGTGATAAATCCCAAAAACAGGCATGCGATCACGATCAAGACCAGAATCATTAAAATAGTCTTTAACATGTCACGATTCGGAACAACCCGTTCATCATCCTTCTTTTTGCGTTTTCTCTTCTGCTGCTCCTGTGCCAGTTGTGCTCTGGATTTGGCAGCCTCCATTTTACGTTGTTCTTTTAATTGGAGTTTCTGTTCTTCCTTTTCAAATTCTTCATCGTATTCATTCAGATCAAAATCGACAATATCAAAATCATCTGTTTGATCCGATGTTCTTCTCTCTTTATCCATATAATCAGACCTCTGCTAAACAAATCCTTTCTATCCCTGTTACTTAGATGCCATATATCGTTGTCTTACAATCTCATATGCCAAAACACCGGCAGCTACAGATGCATTCAGCGAATCAATATCACCTTTCATCGGAATAGATGCAACATAATCGCATTTTTCTTTTACGAGCCGGCTTACTCCACTGCCTTCATTGCCGATCACCAAACCGATCGGTCCGGTTAAATTATGGCGATACATTACCTCTCCATCCATGTCTGCGCATACAAACCAGATTCCTTTTTCTTTCAGTTCTTCAATCGTTTTCGCAATATTGGTTACTTTCGCAACGGGTGTGTAGTTGATTGCCCCGGCAGACGCCTTTACGACCGTTGCAGTCAATCCTGCTGCTCTTCTTTTCGGAATGATCACACCATGTGCACCACACAAATTTGCAGTTCGGATAATCGCACCCAAATTATGCGGATCTTCTATCTCATCTAACAAAAACAAAAACGGAGCTTCTCCCTTTTGCTCTGCCAACTGTAACATATCTTCCACTGTTGAATAATCATATGCTGCCGCCTGTGCGATCACACCCTGATGTTTTCCGGTTTCGGACATCTGATCCAGACGTTCTTTGGTCACATAATTTACGATCGTATCCTGTTTTCTTGCCAATGTCTTGATCGTATTAACCGCACCATCATGACAACCATCTAATACATACAGCTTATCAATTGTCTTTCCTGAACGAAATGCCTCTGTTACAGCATTTCTACCTTCTATTGTATATTCCTCGTATCTCATTTTATCTCCTTATTCATGATCCGTTTATTCCGTCTCTTGCAACACATCCAATCCCATTTTGACAACATCCACAAGTCTCTCAAAATCCTCTTTCAGATACAGATAACCCAGTAACGCTTCAAAACCGGTCGCTTTCCGGTATTCTGTACGGGTTGCATTCTTCGCCTTTGTATAGGAATTGGCATTGCGTCCACGCTTATATATATCACGTTCTTCTTCTGTCAGATGCTCTTTGATCACCATGATCATCTTTGCCTGTGCCGGTGCGCAGACTATTTTGCTGACATCTTTGTGATATTTGTTCACCTGTTTGTTTACCTGACTGACTTCCATCGTCCGGATCATGATATCAAACACACTGTCTCCGATATATGCCAGTGCCAGCGGCGAATAAGCAGCCGGATCACCATGTTCTATATGAAAAATGTCTTTGAAGTACTGATAACTTCCTGTCTCGCTCATACGATCATCCCATCTGTGCGATTATGCACGTTTCCACTTTACGCCCTCTCTGGTGTCTTCCAAAATGATTCCCTGCTCAGCTAATGTATCTCTGATCTCATCTGCCCTTGCAAAATTCTTTGCTTTTCTTGCAGCCTGTCTTTCCTCGATCAACGCTTCAATATCACTGTCTAAGATCTCTTTTTCCACCTTCGTAATGATACCTAATACATCACATAACTGACGAATCGTATCCAATGCTTTTGTTACAATTGCCTTTGCATTATCGGATGTAACATTGGAATTCGTAAACTTCACAAGCTCAAAGATTGCAGATATTGCATCTGCTGTGTTCAGGTCATCTTCCATTGCCTGTTCAAACTTTGCCACATACTCTGTAAGTTTCTGTTCTATCTGTTTCTCTTCTTCTGACAACTCCCGTTCCGGTGCAGTCTCTGTCATATCCTCTAATCTGGATACGGCATTCAGAATACGCTCCAAAGATGCCTTTGCAGACTCCACTAATGTATCTGAAAAATTCAGTGGACTTCTATAATGTGCACTTAATATAAAGAACCGGATTACCTGCAGTGGGTATTTTTCTCCGATATCCCGGATTGTAAAGAAATTACCAAGCGATTTGGACATCTTCTCTCCATCTATCTTAAGGAATCCATTGTGCATCCAGTATCTTGCAAATTCTACTTCATTTGCAGCCTCACTCTGTGCAATCTCGTTCTCATGATGCGGAAAGATCAGATCTTCTCCGCCTGCATGAATATCAATAATATCACCAATGTATTTCTTAGACATAACGGAACATTCCAGATGCCAGCCCGGTCTTCCTTCTCCCCACGGAGACGGCCATGAAGGTTCTCCTTCTTTCTTCGGTTTCCAGAGTACGAAATCTAAGAAATCCTCTTTCTCATCTTCTCCTGAAACTTTGAGCTGATGCTTCTCATCTCTATGTCCTGCCTCTAGATCGTCAATATTCTTCTTGGATAACTTACCATATCCCGGAAAGCTTCTTGTACGGAAATATACCGTCCCATTCACCTCATAGGCATGTCCCTTTTCAATCAGGACTTTGATCATGTCGATCATATCCGGAATCTCTTCCGTTGCCTTCGGATGCGTGGTCGCTTCCATTACATTCAGATCATGCATATCCTTTTTTACTTCTTTGATATAACGTTCTGAAATCTCAGAAGAAGTTACCCCTTCTTCGATCGCACGTTTGATGATCTTGTCATCCACATCCGTGAAGTTCGATACATAATTCACATCATACCCCTTATAAAGCAGATATCTTCTCAACGTATCAAATACGATCATCGGACGTGCATTACCGATATGAATATAATCATATACCGTCGGACCACATACATAGATTCCAACTTTATTCTCCCGAATCGGAACAAATTCTTCTTTTTTTCTAGTCATTGTATTATATATCTTCATATACGCAATTCCTTCCCTGGATTCCATTTAAAATCTCATATTCTTATATTTGCGGAATCATCCCACACCTGCCAATAGTATATTTTTAACCATTGCATTTGTCAACATATAACCCACATCATTTTCTTTGTATTACACAATCTCGCCCCAGAATACATTGTTATTATATTCATTATTCTGTCCCAAAATGCTGTCTGCAAGTTGATCCGGAGAAAACACAGCAAACATTTCCATGTTATATTCTCCCTGCTCCAGTCTTATCCATCCACCATTTTCCTGCATTTCATCCGGTTGATAAAACCCTGTATTGTCTTTTAATATCTTATCCTCAAAGTATATTCCACATTTATCACCTTGTAACGCTCTACATTCCTTCGGGAATGCATTCAAAAATGCAGAGACATTTACAATCCGCACCATATACGGAAAAGATTCTACATACCGGATCGGTCCATCATAATACCTGCAAAGCAATTGCTCTATCATCCTGCGATCCATATGATTCCAGACTGCCTGTTCTACAACCATCATTCCCTCATCGATCAAATATGCAAAATATCCGAGTACTCCCTGTGCGTCATCTATGACAAATACAACATTTCCATTCTGACACGCTTTTTCCTTGTATAGCAGGTCAAAATATGTTTTGTCCCGGCGATCTGTCACACAGTATTGCTGTCTCATCCATTGATCGATCTCTTCAAAGATCTTTCTTGCCTGTTCTTTTGAGAAGTTGCATACCAGCATTTCATAAGAATATAAATGCAGCCTGTTCTTTGTTTCGGTTACACAATTATCCCCGATTTTCCAATTCTTCTCTTCCGAAACACTGACAAATCCAAACGGCTCATAATACTTTACATCCGCCGGCATCAAATAGGTAATCGGTTCCCGGGCATCCCACATATCTGAAAGAGCCTGTGCCATAAGCGTTGTCATAACACCCTGTCTCCGATACCGCTCGTCCGTTGCAACTCCGACAATGTAATGCAGTTCATACGTCTTTCCATGAATATAATTCGGATACGGATTTAAATGAAGCATCCCCTTTTCTTCTGACAGATACACATGATTCTTAGGCCAGACCGTCTCGAAATAAAAATCTTCATAATACTGTGGATCATGAAAACACTGTCTCCATAATTTCCTCGACACATCTACTGGCTGCATTTACATTTGACCTCTCGCACATCCACTGCATGCGCTACAACGGTTCTGCTCCGTTTCCACAGGATCAGCATATCCATAATTTGCAACGGTTTCTAACAGACATATCGCATGAGAACTGATTCCTTCTCCGCTTCCGGTAAATCCCAATCCTTCCTCTGTAGTCGCCTTGATATTGACCTGATTCTCTGATAAGGAAAGTGCCTCCGCAATCGTCTGTACCATGTCCGGAATAAACGAAGCCATCTTCGGTTTCTGTGCAATGATCGTTGCATCAATATTTGCGATCAGATATTGTTTTTCGTCTAACATTCGTTTTACATGACGAAGCAGCATAATACTGTCTGCCCCTTCGTAACGTTCATCATTATCCGGAAAATGCTTTCCGATATCTCCCATTGCGGCTGCTCCTAACAACGCATCCATAATCGCATGGGTCAGTACATCTGCGTCCGAATGTCCCAATAATCCTTTTTCATAAGGGATGTTTACACCACCTATAATGAGTTTTCTGCCTTCCACTAACTTGTGAACATCATATCCCATTCCTACCCGCATCTTTTTTCTCCTATTTCTGTTTTAAATATTCCACTAAGAATTCATATACTCTTTTGGTTGATGAAATCGACAACCGCTCCGATGGTGTATGAATATCTAAGATATCCGGTCCCATCGCAACACAATCCAAGTCCGGAATCTTCGCTGCCAAAAGACCACATTCTAATCCTGCATGTATGCCTTCTACAACGGGTTCTTTACCATATAATGCTTTGTATAATGCGATCACTTTGGGACGGACAACGGAATGTTCCTGATATTCCCATGCCGGATATTCTCCTTTGATCTCTAATTTGCCGCCGAATGTCTCTGCCATGCTCTCCAATTGCTGTGCAACATATTGCTTCTTTGTCGTTACGCTGCTTCGAACTGCATGCTGTGCATACAACTGTTCACTGGTAAGTTCCAAAATACCCAGATTCAGCGAAGTCTCTACCAGTCCCGGCACTGCCATACTCATCCCCTGAATTCCGTCCGGCACTGTCATCAGATATGCCAGCACACGATCAAAACTTGGTGCATCTAATACCAGATCATTCTCTGGATCAGATACATTTTCTAACTCCAGGGAAATATCCGCATCAGATTTTGCATATTCTTTCTGCAATACATTTTCAAAATCCTGCACAAACCGCTTTATCTCATCAATATCTGTTTTAGATACACCAATTACTGCCTGTGCAAATGCAGGAATGGCATTGTCTTTCTTACCGCCCTCTAACGCATGTAAGGACAGTCCCATCTTCTTATGGATTTCATTTAATACTCTTCCTATAACCTTATTGGCATTGGCACGTCCTTTATCAATCTCACATCCGGAATGCCCTCCTAACAGACCATTGACCTTCAATGTGAACCAATTCTTCTTTGGTGCCGTTACCCATACAACAGGCAATGTGACAATTGCAGACATTCCTCCCGCACAACTGCTTAAAAAGATACCTTCGTCTTCTGAATCCAAATTCAACATACAATGTCCCTTTAGCATGGAAAGGTCAATATGTCCGGCACCCTCCATTCCAACCTCTTCTGACACGGTAATAATATATTCAAGTGGCGGATGCTGTATTGTCGCATCATCTGCTATTGCTAACATATACGCAACTGCAATTCCATCGTCACCACCAAGGGTTGTATCTTTGGCATACACATAGTCACCATCCACTGCAAGCTGCAATCCTTCCCGTTCCATATCAATTGCACTGCCGGCAACCTTCTCGCATACCATATCCATGTGTCCCTGTAAGATCACCGGTTCCATTGTCTCATACCCTTTACTTGCCGGTATTAACATAACAACATTATACAAATCATCCTGGAACACTTCATAGTCATGTTCCTTTGCATATGCAACAAGATAATCACTGATCTGTTTTTCGTGATACGAACCTCTTGGAATCTTACTGATCTCCTCAAAATAGTAAAATACTTTCTCCGGTTGTAAATTTGATAATACACCCATTTTACTGCCTCCTATACTTCTTTCTGAAAATGCACGTTTACTTCCTCTATATAAACAAACACTATCTGATAACATATCCCATTTTGCCGTAAAGTATAGCACAATCCACATAAAAAGGAAAGCCGACAAACTGCTTTCCTTTTGGTATTTTATCTATCTTATTTAATTTCTGACATTATATTCCAATTTCAAAGGTTTCATATCAAACTCTTCAGATCTGCCATCACATCTGCCACCGTTGTAATCTTAGTAATTCTCTCTACATTAGCACCGCAAAAGATTAATCCATGTTCTATATCCCCTTGTACTGCGCGGATCAGTGCATCTGTAATACAATATGGAATTTCCCGCGGATTACATTTTGCAAGACAGCCAAGACAACGTTCCACCTTACATTCCCCATTTGCTTCTTCTTTTAAAAATGTATTCTCAATGGCTCTTCCGGGCATTCCCACAGGGCTCTTGATGATTCGGATATCCTGTGTCCCTGCCTTGACATAAGCTTCCTTATAACGGATATCCGCATCACATTCTTCGGTCGCTACAAACCGGCTCGCAACCTGTACTCCATCTGTACCGAGGCTTACGGCATGTGCCACATCCATTGCATCAAAGATTCCTCCTGCCACAATTACCGGTATCTTACGGTCGTATTTTCTCTCCTGCTCATGTACTTTCTGAATGATTTTTCTGATCTCCGTATCATAATCCAGACACCCCTCAATATCCTCTTCTATCTGCTCCTTTGAAAATCCCAGATGTCCTCCTGCTTTGGGTCCTTCAATAACTACAAAATCCGCAGTCTTTCCATACTTCTTATCCCACATTCTAAACAAGATCGATAAGGCTTTTTCTGAAGACACAATTGGTGCAAAACGGGTGTCCGTTCCATCCAATAAAGCAGGCAGTGTAACAGGCAATCCTGCTCCACAGATCACCACATCCGCACCAGCCTCGGCTGCAACCCGGACATGTTCCTCATAATCTTTCAATGCCACCATCACATTCACACCGACAAGTCCACCATCAGCCTGTTCTTTGGCAAGCCGTATATGCTTCTCTATAGCACGTCTGTTTGCCGCCTTGTGGTTTTCTATAAAATCCGGCTCATCATATCCAATCTGTGCCGTGGAAATGATACCAACACCACCTTCTCCGGCAACCGCACCTGCAAGTCTGCTCAGGCTGACACCAACTCCCATTCCTCCTTGAATGACAGGTATTCTTGCAATTTTATCACCAATTCTTAATTCTTTCATATCATTTACAATTCCTTCCGATAAAAGTCCCTGTATCAAACCATACCATTACATAGTCTTTTTGTCAAGATAACATAGTATTAAATACTATATTATGTTATAAAAACATCCGGCTGACTAATCAGCCGGATTCATTCATCTGCTATTCTTTTTCCTGTTACCTATCTGCGACTTTTCTGTTTGCATCATCTTCACCAACACAATTGTCTTCCTACGACCGGTAATCTCCATTGATCTTAACATAATCATAAGTCAGATCACAACCCCATGCCTTAGCAGTTATCTCCCCTTCATGCAATGAAATGTTGACAAATATCTCATTCTCCGACAAGATCTCCTTTGCAAGCTCCTCAGAAAATTCTACTCCCGCACCATTCCGGCACACAGGAAGAACTCCCTTTGCAGACGCAAGATCAACATCTACTTTGTGAATATCAAATTCTGCTTCCGCATAACCGATCGCACAAAGAATTCGTCCCCAGTTTGCATCCTCGCCAAACATTGCACATTTAAACAACGGGGAGCGGATCACGCTCTTTGCAACAATAATGGCCGTATCGAGATCCTTTGCTTCAGAAACGGTACACTCGATCATCTTCGAAGCACCCTCACCATCTGCAGCTAACATCTTGGTCATGTTCATCATAACAATGTATAATGCCTGTTTAAATGCCGCATAAGCCTCATCTTCTTTGTTGATCTCTGTATTACCGGCTAATCCGTTCGCCATAACTAATACCATATCATTTGTTGATGTATCTCCGTCAATACTCAGACAATTATAAGTAATCTTCGTAATCTCGGAAAGTGCTTTCTGAATCAATTCTTTGGAGATTACTGCATCCGTTGTCACAAAATTAAGTGTCGTTGCCATATTCGGATGAATCATACCACTTCCCTTCGCCATACCACCAAGTGTACACGTTGTGCCGTTCACATCAAAGGTAACGGCTACTTCCTTTGGCACGGTATCCGTTGTCATGATCGCATTGACCGCCTTTGCATTTCCATTATAGGAAAGACCATTTACCAATTCCTGCATATGGCTTTCGATCGGCTCAATCGGAAGAATCTGTCCGATCACACCCGTGGACGCTACCAACACATCATCCGCTGACATTCCCAACGCTTTGGCAGCCAACTCTGTCATACACTGTGCTTTCTCTTCTCCATCTGCATTACAGGTATTTGCATTTTTCGAATTTGCGATTACTGCTTGTGCCTTTCCATTGGTTGAAGCCAGATGTTTCTTCGTTACGAGAATCGGTGCACCTTTTACTTTGTTCGTTGTATATACTGCTGCCGCATTACACTCTACATCACTTACCACAAGTGCAAGATCATTTTTGTTCTTGTCCTTATTCAATCCACAGTTAAGTCCATTCGCACGAAATCCCTGTGCAGCACAGACACCACCATCTACATATGTATATCCTTCAAATTGTTCTTTCATCATCTTCTATCCTTTCTCCAAATCAACTTACGGAATAATTGTACTACTTTCAAACGTTGCGTCAAGTAATTTTATAACTTTCTTTAGAGAAATTTGACACATTCCCTTTTCTCAATTATAGTAATAAACATATTAAATACTCCTAATCGGGAAGAAAGAAGGAATATATCTTATGGCAAACATACCAAATGACCCAATGATGTTATTAAGTTTTCTCAATATGAAATTGCGGGATTTCTACCCGGACTTAAATGCCCTTTGTCAGGACTTGGAATTAGACAAAGATGCAATTGTCGACAAATTGGCTACAATTGACTATCATTATGATGCGGGTTTGAATCGCTTTGTCTGATATTATCTCTTTCTACTTCACTCGAATCGTCTTGTTTCCTTTTCCTCTTATTTGTATTCACCATTACTTCCATGAAATCTTCCCATTGCTTACCTTCATCTTATACTTTGCCGCCACTTTATGCGGATATGAATATGTTTTATCCGTCTTCTTATAAGAATCCACCTTCGGGAAATTCTTCTGCATATTGGTATCAAACAGATACCATTTGCCGTCTATCTTAATCTCTGTCCATCCATGCGGCGTCATACCTCTCCCATGCAGATGCGGAATACTTCCTACCGCTACCCTTACGTTATATCCCAACACTCTTGCGATATAAGCAAACGATGCTGCATAACGGTAACAATTTCCTCTCTTCTTAGATAACATATAATTTGCATATGAGGACATCTTTGAAGCTTTGGGACTTTCATAGAATCTCTGATATGAATAATGTTTCCATAAATATTGGTAACATGCTTTCAATTTCTTTTCCCGTGACCAGCCTGTTTTCGTATGTGCCCGAACATATTTCACTGCTCTTTTTATGACCTTATCTTTGACGACAACTCCGTCACTGCCCACATAACAATAGCCATCCTTGGAATTCCCTGCAATTGCATTCGTTACCAGCGTTTTCTTCTGTGCATAATACATCCTTCTCTTTCCATTATACGCAATGGTTATCACTCCACTTTTCATATACGGTGTTCCGCATCCATCTTTATCAAAATAATAAATGCTGCTTTTTTTCGTACATGGTTTTACGACCTGATACTGGTCATTCTTCTTGAGCACCGCTGCATAAGCATTCGTCAGCCTTTTCCCATTGTATGTGCAGGTGACCGACTCATCCGTCACAGTTACTTCATATGCTGCTGCCTGTGCCATTCCTTTGGGCACCAGACATAATACCGCCAGCAGAAACATTACATACAAGTATCTGATCTTTTGTTTCATTCTCATGTGTATTCTCCTCCTTATGAACATTACCTATCATTATAATCTTTTTTATTTTATTATCAACTATCTCAACGCAAAATCAACCTACCAAATACACATATTATAGTATGATACAAATCAAAGGAGAGAAAAAGATAGTAGATTTAGGAAATGTTCTTAAAAAACTGCGTTTAAAAGAGAATATGACACAATCGCAACTGGGTCTGACAAAGTCTGTCATAAGTGCCTATGAAACAGGACTTCGCTTACCTTCTTATGATATATTGATCCACATTTCCAAGATATTCTGCGTATCCACAGATTATCTGTTAGGATTAGAGAAAAAAGAGTCGATTGATCTTTCCGGTTTAACGCAGGACGAGATTACTGCACTACTCGCTTTGATAAAAGCCATGAAAAAGTAGTAATACACAACATAATTATCAAAAATGGCATACACAGAATAATGATATTGCATCCTATCTGTATATGCCATTCTTTATATACTCTATAAAGTTTTCCGATTACAAGTCTATTGTTCTTTCGAAGAATCAGTTTCTTCTGCTTGCTCCATCTCCTTGCTGTTCGATTTCATTTTCGGCTCATTCTTCTTATAGATTACTTCTCCCGATCCATCCACCGCTACCTGATCAATGTCGTAATATTCTGCTGTCTGTGTCGGCAGTCCTTTTCCATGCAAACGATCCTTGCAGACTGTTCCAACCAATGCATACAGACATGCCAGACACGGTGCACCAAGTATCATACCCGGCACTCCAAAGAATCCACCACCGACCAGAATGGCAAACAGAATCCACATACTCGAAATCTTCAACCGATCACCTAAGATCACCGGCCCAATAACATTGCCATCAATCTGCTGTAAGATAATTACAAATATGATAAAGATGATTCCCTGTTTCACATCCATCATAAGCAGAATCAATGCACTTGGAATAGCACCGATAAATGGTCCAAAATATGGTATAACATTTGTCACGCCAACGATCATACTGATCAAAACTGCATAATCAAATTGAACGATTATCATGAAAATATAGCATATCACACCAATGATAAAAGAATCTATAATCTTACCATTAATAAATCCACCAAACACCTGATTTGCATATCTTGTGCCCCGCATAATGGCGTTCGCATTCCGTTTACTGAAGAAACTATATGTGAGTTTCTTTCCAACCGAGATGAGAATCTCTTTCTCCAGCATAACATAGATGGATATTGTTAATGCCAGAATAGTGTTAAGGATCATTTTTAATCCACCTACGATACCTGACGTAATCCCGGCTACAATCTTATCCATGTTAGGCAGTATATCATTATTCAGGTAAGCGATTGCCTGCGAATATACCCGGTCTAACCCCATCAACAGGTAACGGCTTACCTCCGACTGCTTCGGATCCAAAGAATCAATCCATTTTACAACCGTATTATAATAATTCGGTGCTTCTGTCACAATCTTACTAAGAGACAAATATACCTGTGGAATTACCAGATAGAGTCCCCCTACCACCAAGATCAGGAATAATAATATGGTGCATAGCGTTCCCAATGCACGTGAAAACTTCTTCCCCGTGCCCTCTTTTTTGGAAAATAATACTTTACCTAAAGGCGTAAAACAATAATGTTCAAAAAAATTCAGGATAGGATTCAATAAATATGCCAATATGCATCCTGTTACAATTGGTGCCATCGTTCCACTCACCGTACTCTTAATCGCAGTAAGCTGTCCTTCATGTTCTAACAGATTGTTAAACATAATTGCAAGAACAATAATGCCAAGTGTTATTCCTGCAATTTTCAAATATTTCTTTTCAATCTTCCACTTCAAATTCGTACTCCTTTAAAAACAGGGATTACTACATCCATATATAGCAATCCCTGTATACCATTCCGTATATCTTTACTGTTCCTTAGCCACTTCCACAACAGACTTTGCCAAGCCGGCCAAACCCTGAATCTCTGACGGAATAATGATCTTGGTTGCCTGACCATCTGCCGCCTTTGTAAATGCATCTAAGCTCTTCAACTGAATAACCGCATTAGAAGGTGCTGACTCATTCAATAATGTAATACCATCCGCATTTGCTTTCTGGATTGCAATAATTGCTTCTGCCTGACCTTCTGCCTCGCGAATCGTTGCTTCTTTCTTTGCTTCCGCACGAAGAATTGCCGACTGCTTCTCAGCCTCTGCCTCTAAGATCACAGACTCTTTATGACCTTCTGCACGAAGAATTGCTGATTTCTTCTCACCTTCTGCGATCAGGATCTGCTCACGACGCTCACGCTCTGCCTTCATCTGTTTCTCCATCGCATCCTGAATTGCTGCTGGTGGAATAATATTCTTAAGTTCTACACGGTTGACTTTGATTCCCCAAGGATCTGTTGCTTCATCCAATGTTGCCCTCATCTTTGTATTGATCGTCTCTCTTGATGTCAAAGTCTGATCCAATTCCAGATCACCAATAATATTACGAAGTGTCGTTGCAGTAAGATTCTCAATTGCCATGATTGGATTCTCAACACCATAGCAGAACAACTTCGGATCTGTAATCTGGAAAAATACAACCGTATCAATTCTCATTGTTACGTTATCCTTCGTAATAACCGGCTGTGGAGCAAAATCAACAACCTGCTCTTTCAATGTAACCTTCTTGGCTACCTTATCCAGAACCGGTGTCTTAAAATGCATACCGACAGACCATGTTCCGGTATATGTTCCCAAACGTTCAATAACATAAGCATATGCCTGCGGCACAATTCGAATACTACTCATAATAATTGCAATTACAATCACTAACAAAATAATTAAAAATGGCATAATCTTCTTCTCCTTTTCTAACCCTTATTCTTCCGGATTCTCTTTCTTCTGTCCGGTAGGTTCAACAATTAACTTTACTCCCTGAATCTCTAAAATGGTAACAATCTCTCCTTCCGGAATAATTGTTCCCTCTTCCTTTGCTCTGGCTGTCCATTCCATTCCGCCAGCCTTCACCTGACCGGTTGCATCCAGATTATTAATCTTCTGTGTCACAACTGCACGTTGTCCGATCAATGCTTCGGAATTGGTCTTCTCGGTCTTCGAATCAAGATATTTCATTGCAAGCGGTCTTGTCAAAATCAGTAACACAATGGATACGATCAGGAACAGTGCTACCTGAATATACAGATTCGCTCCTACCAACCCGGCCAGTGCTGCTATAAACGCTCCGCCTGCAAACCAGATTGTAGTAAGACCTAATGTAATAATCTCAATTACAATAAATATGG
>HF987845.1:0-10453 GCA_000431135.1 Clostridium sp. CAG:590 | reverse complement strand
AAGTAATAGCCAGCATAACGGCTCCATAATATAATACCTCCCTTTTTTCTTCACATAGGCACCTATGTGTCTATTATTGTACCTTATCTTCCATAAAATCTCAACAGTTTCTATTTACCATCATAGATCAACAAAGAATCCACATCATATTTATTCAGTCTCTGTCTTCCCTTCAAACCTGCTAATTCCATAACAAATTCAATCTTGACAACCTCTCCTCCTAAACTCTCAACCATCTCTATGATCGCTTCTATCGTTCCTCCTGTTGCAACCAGATCATCTATGATCACAACTCTGTCTCCCGGTTTGATCGCATCCTTATGCATCTCTATCACTGCGGTTCCATACTCTAAAGAATACTCCTTCTCAATGGTCTCACATGGAAGTTTGCCCTTCTTGCGAACCGGTACAAACCCTTTTCCTAATGCATATGCTACCGGCATACCAAATATGAATCCTCTTGATTCCGGTCCAATCACAATGTCAAAATCTACCCCTTTGAGATTCTCTACAATTCCATCAATGGATTTCTTCAATCCAACCGGGTTCTGAATAATCGATGTAATATCTCTAAAAATAATTCCCGGTTCCGGAAAATCCGGTATACTTCTTACATATTGGTCAATTTCATATTTGTCCTGCATTTCTCATATCCTCCTGTATGCATCCTCTGTTGCGCTCCTGCTTTTCCATTCACAAAACAAAAGCACAAATCTTTTTTAAGAATATCACACATGGGTATGCCTTGCAAGAAAATTACAGGATTTTCTCCACTTATCCATTACCCGGATCAGGCACATCCAGACTGCAACAATTCCGACACAGAACATGAAGTATCCCAACTGATACCATTTTGATCCTGTGATGTGCTGTATCCAGATAAGCGGTGAATCTGCCGATGGCTCATTTAAGAACCAATAATTTGTACGGAACATAAGATTTACTCTGTGAATGATTGTAAAACCAATTGCTCCAAACACAATCGGGATATAAAATTCCCGCCAGGTCGGAATCATTTCACCCGAAATGATCAGCATGCACCCAAATATAACCAATAAACCGTGCGACAAAAATGCATGGATATGCATATAATTCCACACTGGATACATATTCCAATCCGGGAACAATAATGCTCCAACCGCACCCGGCAAGCATAACAACACATAGATCACCCCCAGAAATCTTTTGTTCGTAAAGATATAGAGTGGTGCGATCCACATTGCCATACTGCACAGATGCAGTGGTAAAAATCCAATTCCCCAATGTCCGGTTATCACAAGAATACCGTCCCTATATATCGCCATTACCGGCAGAAGGATTCCGATTACTGCCCGGATACGGTGACACATTTTCTCTGATTGTTTGCAATACCATCTGACCAATAGAATCCCGGTCAGTATAATAGCGGATAACCATAGGATATGACACACTCCGAATAACGGGAATCCACTACCCGCCGGCAATTCTGTTTCAAACATAAAAAAATCATTCATAATAAAATCAGTATTTCCTTTTTTCGTCAATTCATGTATTTACATCCGAATATGCAATCCTTTTTCACATTGCAGATGTAAATACTGTATCTGACCCGGTGTTTCTCCATCTATATGAAACCACTGTGGTTCTTCCGAAGTAATGGTGATCTCCTGACATCGATGTTGTGTAATTGCAGAAAACAGATAATGTTGTTTCATGTAAACAAGCATAACAGCCAACAACAATTTTATCTTTGGCATTGCCTTTACAAGACATACATCTAACATATGATCCTGCGGATTTGCCCCCGGGCAGAACGGAACCCCTCCACCCTCCATCGGATGGATCATACCTACACAAAAGAAAAGTCTTTTTACATTGATCGGCGTCTCCTTATCCACAACAATTACTGCTTTGGGGGAACGTCTGGTAAAGATCTGTTTGATACCGATCGCAACATATACCAATTTTCCAAGATGTATCCGGTTCAATATTCGTTTTAAACGACTCCTGCTTACTTCCTCACATATATCGGCATCATATCCCATCCCGCTGCTGATCAGAAATCGTCTCTTTCCTTCTATTCCGTCTCCCTTATATGCTGCTATCCCATAATCGAGACATATATCTTTGGGATGATGTAAGATTCCATCCATCGCCCGGCTGACATTCTTACTGATCCCGACATTTCTGGCAAAATCATTGCCCGAACCCGTGCGGATACAGGAAAGCGTTGTATATTCAAACTGTTCAATGCCATTCAATACCGTATTCAGTGTACCATCGCCGCCTAGTACGATCAGATGTACCGGATGTTCTGAATCGGCATTTGCAGTCAGTCGTCTCACGATGTTCTTCGTATCCATGACACTTGATGTCTGATACTGTTCATATGCCACGTTCTCTTCTTGCAGAATCTTCTGCACCTGTTTCCAGACCTTTGCGCCTTTTCCGGAAGATGCGGTTGGATTCATAATGATATGATACATTTCTTTTGTTCCTCGTTTCTTTTTTTCCTTTGATCATTATACAGGATATTCCCCCAAATTTCCATCATATCCGCCATTTCAAACTCATATATATATAAGAAATATCGCATGGAGAAGTCTATGAAATCTCTTGCATTGCATAAACGTCTTTTTCTGTTGACCGCTCTCACGATTCTTTGTGCCATTTTCCTGACAGTCCTATATGAATTACGTCCTATTGACCGGAGCAGCTACCGAAACAAGCTCTACCGGGAAATGCTGCATACCGTTTCAGTGTCCGATTTTTCCGATCAGCTTTTTCGTTATGAAATAACACAGGATTCCATAACCACTGCCTATCACCTGCGACAACCGGAACGCTACCGGATTCCGTCCCTTCCTGCTACACTATCCTCATTTGACGCCAAAGAATACGAACAGGCTGCTGCCTCAAAAGGCAACAATTCTATCCAAAATTTGTTAAAACAGCTTCAGCAATTACCACACGATTCCTTATCCGATTCCGAATCTCTTTGTTATGACCTGATGGAACAGTATTTATCTCTTTCCGGTTCGCTCCAACAATATCCCTATTATGAATCTCTTCTCGGCGCCTCCACAGGCGTACAGGTCAATCTTCCAGTCACCTTATGCGAATATCCTCTGACGGATGCCTCTTCGGTTGATACCTATTTGCAGATTTTACAACAGATTCCCGATTATTTTAACAATGTTATACGATATGAAACGAAACGTACGTCTCTTGGATACCCTGTGCCTTCTTTTCTTTCACTTGCCACCAAACAACAGCTTCAGACTTTCCTTACCGGTCTGAAAGAAACGGATAACTGTTTTACCGAAACATTTTCCACCAGGATACAGGATATGGAGTCTCTCTCTGCTTCTCAGAAAAAGAAATACATCTTACAGAATCAAGACATTATCCGCACATCCATCCTGCCCGCCTATGAAACGCTCTATGCATATTGTGACAGACAAACCGCCTCTATCGATTCCAAACAGGCAGACACGGATACTCCGGCAACTCCGGACTCTCTCATAGACCCCGATACAGATTATGGTTTGTGTTCCCTCCCGTCCGGCAAAGACTATTACTCTTATCTGGTGCGACAGGCTACCGGTTCATCCCGCTCCATAACCGATCTGATCACCATGACCGACCACGCACTACAGAATACCCTTGGCAATGTCCTAAATATCGCCCTGACCGATCAGACCGCTTATCTGTATTATTGCGAACATCCGTTAGAAACGTACTACAACTCCCCGGAAGCCATTTTAGAAGCTCTGTCTCTTATGATTCGAAAAGACTATCCGGTTCTAAAAACACAACCACATTATGTAATAAAACAGGTACCAAAAAGTCTGGCAGCCTCTTTAAGTCCTGCATTTTATATGATTCCTGCTATGGATGATTATTCCAACAATACAATCTATATCAACTCGCTCTATACCAATGATGAGAACGGAAATCTGTTTACTACTTTAGCCCATGAAGGATTTCCCGGTCATCTGTATCAGACTGTATACTTTAACTCCACCAGACCTTCTCCGATCCGGCAGATACTGGATTATCCGGGATATGTGGAAGGCTGGGCATCTTATGTCGAAATGAACATTTTTCCTTATCTGGATTATCCATTAGAGGGTAACAGTCTCTGTAAATTATATCAAAGCGACACGATCATCAATCTTGCTCTGTGTTCCAGAATCGATCTGGGCGTAAACTATGAAGGATGGACACTCAATGATACCAGACATTTTTTTGAAGAAAACGGTTTCCGTGATTATTATGCGGAAAATGTATACTCCTACGTTGTAGAATCTCCTTCTAATTACTTAAGCTACTTTATCGGATATTTAGAAATTGAAGATCTGAAGTCTGCTTACCACAATCTTAAAATGGAGAATTATAGCGATCAGGACTTTCATAAACATTTTCTCGATATCGGTCCCGCAGATTTTGATACGATCCGGAAATCTCTCCTGGCAAAATAAAAATGTATAGTCTGATCTCCTTTTGTTCATACTATAACCGTTCATTAATATCGAAAGGAGTCATGCAATGAGTAATTTATCAGAAAAAGAATTATCTGCATTAAATGATCTGTTATCAGAAGAAGAATTATTGGTTAAGAAATTCCAGATGTTAGCCGGTCATGCACAGGATGCCAATGTCCGTGCTGAAATGGAGGAAATCTCGAAACGTCACCAGTCACATTTTAACAAATTATATAATCATCTCGGATAATTACGAAAGGAGTTTGCTATCATGATGAATCAATATAAAGAAAAAGAGATCTTGGGGGATGCATTAGGTGCACAGAAAGCAGCGACCAATCTCTTTAATACCTTCTCAAATGAGTGTGTTCACGAAGGGCTTCGCTCTACAATGTTGGATATCTTAGCCGATGAACATACCATGCAGCAGGATGTATTCCATTCCATGCATGAGCGGGGATTCTATCCTACACCGGATGCCGAACAGAGCAAGATTGACGAAGCAAAGCAGAAATATTCTGCAAGCTTTAAACCACTATAATGAAAAGTGGGTGTGAAAGAAAATACTTTATTTCCTTCACACCCACAATATCTTCAAATAATATACATAACGATCAATTCTGCGAACACCGGAACTGTAAATCCTCCCAGCGTCGGTCAACCTCTTCCTGGAACTGCACTAACAGATCCTCATTGCCCTTCTTAAAAAGATGTTTGAATCTGCCCTGTGGACGTAAGAAATCTTCGATCGGAAGCTTCTTCTTTGGCTCATAGTTAAGGATCCATTTACCGTGATCCACTTCAAATAATGGCCAATAACAGGTCTCCACACCCAACTTACAGATCTCCATAATATTCTCGGTCGGATATCTCCAGCCTCTTGGACATGGTGCCATGATATTCAGAAAACATGCTCCCTCTGTATAGATTGCCTTCTCTGCCTTTGTATGCAGATCCTTAAAGTTACCAAGAAATGTAGTCTGTGCTACATACGGAACATCATGCGCTGCAATAATAGATGCCAGATCCTTCCGGTTCTGCATCTTACCATTCGACTCACTTCCAACCGGTGTTGTCGTTGTGTCTGCATACATTGGGGTTGCAGAAGAACGCTGGATACCCGTATTCATGTACGCACCATTATCGTAACATACATATACGAAATCATGATTACGTTCCATTGCACCGGATAAGGACTGCAAACCAATATCATATGTTCCACCGTCACCACCAAAGGTAATGAACTTGTAGTTCTCCTTAATCTTTCCCTTCTTCTTCAGGATATTGTATGCCGTCTCCACACCACTCATGGTAGCTCCTGCATTTTCAAATGCGTTGTGAATGTAACTATCCTCGTATGCTGTATATGGATACATGAAGGTCGATACCTCCAGACAACCGGTTGCATTACCGATCACCGCTTTATCTCCCTCATGCAAAGCCCGTAACACGCCACGAACCGCAATCGTTCCTCCGCATCCGGCACACATTCTATGTCCGGGAGCCAGACGTTCCGGTTTGTTCATTTCTTCCTTAAAATTATAACTCATCTCATCTGCCTCCTCTTAATTCTTCTTTCGCATAACCGTATAGCCTTCGCCGCGTAATCCGACATAACGATACTCTGCAAATGGCTTCTCACTCTTATCATATGCCTCTAAGTCGTTGAATATCTCTTCTGCTTCTTCTACTGTGAAGTCACGTCCACCTAATCCGTATACCAGATTAAATGCTGCCACATCTTTTGCGTAATCATAGATTGCTGACTTCACTTCGGCTCCAAGCGGTCCTCCCTGACCACGGAAGCTCTCACAACGATCTAAGACCGCTACTGCCTTACAATGAGAAAGTGCTTTGGCAATCTCCTCATCCGGGAATGGACGGAATACACGAAGCTTCAAGAGTCCGACCTTTTTGCCCTGCTCTCTCAACGCATCAATCGCATCCTTGGTCGTACCGGCTGCCGAACCAATGATCACAACCGCATACTCTGCATCTTCTAACTGATACTCTTCAAAGAAGCCATACGTTCTGCCGGAAATCTCACCATACTCTTTGCCTACATCTAAGATCACCTGCTTTGCATTACGCATTGCCGTATTCTGTGCCATCTTTGTCTCCATGTAATAATTGGATACCGCATATGGGCCGACGGCCATTGGCTGGTCTGCATTTAACAGGTAATTCTCCGGTTCATATTCGCCGACAAAGTTCTTAACCTTGTCATCCTCTAATAATTCAATATTCTCAACCGCATGACTAGTGATAAAACCATCCTGACAGATCATGATCGGAAGACGCACATCCTTATGCTCGGAAATGCGGTATGCCTGTACAAAATTATCATATACTTCCTGATTGTTCTCTGCATAGATCTGGATGAATCCGGTATCTCTTGCGCCCATGGAATCGGAATGATCGCAGTTAATATTGATCGGACCGGATAATGCGCGATTCACTAAGCACAGTGCCAACGGCAGACGATTGGATGCCGCTACATATAATTCCTCCCACATCAATGCCATACCACAGGAAGAGGTAGCGGTTAATGCTCTTGCTCCTGCCGCAGATGCACCGATCGTTGCACTCATGGAACTGTGTTCACTCTCTACCGGAATGAACTCGGTATCCATCTCTCCATTCGCAATATAATTTGCTACATACTGCGGAATCTCGGTGGAAGGAGTAATTGGAAATGCCGGCATAACATCCGGATTCACCTGCTTAATTGCGAAAGAAATGGCTTCATTTCCTGATAAACGCTCTCGAATTGCCATCTTACTGTCCCTCCTTCATCGAAATTGCATCAAACGGGCAGACCTTGGCACATATGCCACAACCCTTACAATGATCATAATCAAAATCTTCTCTCTTACAGTCGGTTACCGGAATCGAGCTGTCCGGACATACCGGAACGCATAATAGACACTGTTTGCATTTCTCACTGTGAAATACCGGCGTCTGGGTTCTCCATTCTCCCGTGTGGAATAACTTTGAGGTTCCGGCACCATACACCTGATTACCCTCCGTCAGATCCTGCCATTCACTCTTCTCTGTAATCTTTGTGATATCTGTTGCTGCCATTTATTCCACCTCCTCATATGCCATATGTAATGCCTTAAGGTTTCCCTCAATCACTTCCGGCTTCTTTGCAAATTTGTGCTTATAAGAGCCTTCCATCTCCCGGAAGAAGTCTTCCTTGGTCATCACCTTACTGATCGCAACAATTGCTGCTAACATCGGTGAATTCGGGAAATATCTGCCTAAGCACTTCTCTGAAATCTCTCTTGCATCTAATGTATATACCTTACCCGGATATCCCTTCAAATGTGGCTTTACTTCCTCTACACTCTTCGTCGTATTGATCACAATTGCACCCTCCGGATTCAATCCGTTGGTCACATCTACACTCTCTAACAATGTCTCGTCTACAACGACAACATAGTCCGGATCATAAATGTTGGAATGTACCCGGATTGGATCTTCACTGATCCGGTTATACGCTGTGATCGGCGCTCCCATTCGCTCCGGACCATATTCCGGGAATCCCTGTACATGTTTTCCTGTCATAAATGCTGCATCCGCTAACATCAATGCAGCCGACTTGGCACCCTGACCGCCCCGGCCGTGCCATCTGATCTCTACCGTATTCTTCACGTTGATTCTCCTTACCTTTTGAACTCACTCTATCGGTTTTCTTGATAAATAATATCAAAAACCCACAACACATAATCGATATTATATGTGTTGTGGGTTTAAATGTAAAGTGAAAATATGAAAGGAGTTCATTCATTAAATGAATCAATTTCACACAGGTGTCCCGACCTCAATTAAATTACCATCCAGATCATAAAATCGAACTACCTTCTGTCCCCAGCTATGCGTCATAAGCCGGTTCACATATTCAATACCCGGATACAACAATTCCAGTCTTTCTACAAACTCTTCAATATTAGCTTCTTCAAAATATAATTCGCTGGCATGATTCTTCGGTATGACATCCTGATTTAAGAACTGTTTCCATATCTGCTCCTCCTGAAGCACCAGCCCTTCCGTCAGGATCATATTACCATCCTGATCTAATATCTTCTCTAATCCGAACAGATCGTGATAAAACTGTCTCGCTCGCTCTATATCCTTCACAACGATCAATACATTGCGTAATCTCATATCTATCCTCTTCTCTCTAACTTCGCTGCATGCAGCATATAACTAAATGTATTAATAAACCAGATTAAACACACAATAATCATAGACAGAATATCTGTCTTAAATAGCATAGCGCATACAAATGTGATCGCAATCAGCCAGATACAGACCATATTCGTATTACTAAATGCTTTATAAGCCGACTTGTACACCATCATCTGTTGTGCCTCATCGCAGGAATCCATCCATACTTCCCGGAATTTGCTGTCTAATACATTTCCCTTCTTTTCCGGATTCAGTTCTTTTTCTATCTTAATAACCAGATGTGGAATAACAATCCCCATTACCGTTGAGATCACAAATACAACTAATCCGATCAGTAAAACTGTTTTTCCATATCTCTCATCGATCTTATCTGTAACTGCTCCATACACAAAGCATAAAAACAAGCACATATTGGCAATGGAGAATAACGTGGACGTGATCAACGGCCCATTTAATGCATTCTCTAAATGATCCCATAATTCATCATTATCCCGGTCCGCCTGCAGCTTCTGATACATCTTATGACAACGTATATATCCAATTGTCGGAATGATAATACTCAATACTGCCACGATCATAAACAGAACCGGAAAGCTCTGCAGCACCACATCCTTCACCACATCTACTGCCTTTGCTAATGTATCTGTCTCTTCCGTCTTTGCCGTAATCATTCCAAAGAAATAACCAATTCCCCCACAAGCCGCTATCATTAATATAAATGTAAGCAATATTCTCTTGTCCGATCTTTCTTTTTTCTTATTATTCATTGTCCGTATCCTCCTCATATTCAAATATATCTTCTACACTCGCATCACATACTTTTGCAATCTTAAGGGCAAGTGTCACCGATGGCGAATAATCTCCGCGTTCGATCTGGCTAATCGTCTGCCTTGAAGTCTGCACCATTGCCCCTAACTGCTGCTGGTTCACACCCAGGCGCGCCCGGTACTCTTTCAAATGATTATATAATGGCATCTATACCTCCTCCTTATCTTCTATGTATTTCTGATTCACAAAATCATATATTTCCCATTCCTGTTTGCGGCTTGAAGAAGATAGAATGATTCCACCGAATAGATTGGCATAGCATACGCCGAAGCATAGTCCAAATGCGATTGAATCCATTACCAGCCAGCCGATCACCCAGCCACTAAGAAAACCGAGTCCGTATCCTGCCGCTGTCTTCATCCCGTCTTTGTCCTTCTTATCCATACTCTTACGATAAATGAGATTCTCACCCCACTCAATTCCGGATACCGTTCCCCATTCTACCATTTCTTTCAAGTCAGCTACAATCTTATCTTCTATCTCTTTTTTGCATTGTACCACTTCTTCTGTCAAATATTGAAATACCATACGATACGCAGCTTTTCCATCCTCAAACAGCTTCTGTAACTCGCTAATGCCATCCGCATTATCCCGGTTGTCAATAAAGTAGTCCTTCACCCATTCGAAAATATATATTCCAACAAGCTGCTTTTTTTGATATACTCCATATACTCTGCCTTTATGCTCAATCGCATCCCGTGCTTTTCCGACCAGATCTGTCTGACCACATTGCGATATCAACTCCGCTGCAAAACCCTCTTTGGATACACGCCCTTTACTTATCGTACTGATACTCAACTTGCGCTCTGTTTTCACTGTTCCAATCTCCATATTCCCTTCTCCTTCCCGTTTGACAACTTTTCATTCCATTCTGACAAGTATCCTTGTCATATCTTCTATTACCGTTATATCACATGACAAGTATTCTTGTCAACACATTTTTACCCTTGCACAGCGTAAGTAAC
>HF987844.1:21533-23715 GCA_000431135.1 Clostridium sp. CAG:590 | reverse complement strand
CGTCCCTCACGCTGTGCAAGGGGGGGACTTATGAAAGGAGTTCGGAGGCGAGTTGTTCCATTGCAGTAATATCTTTGTCCTTCATTGTAGAGAGAATCGTCACGGTGTTCTCGCAAACTGTGATATTCTTCATGGTATCCAATGTGTTTTTCATGGCTTTGGCAGCAGTCGGAGCCCAGGAACCATTTTCGATCAGGGCAACTTTACGGTTCTGGTATGCCTTATGGGATAAGCGGTTTAAGAAATCTTCCATTGGAGGAAATACACCGGCATCATAAGAGGCTGCGGCAAGAACCAGCTTGCTGTAACGGAAAGCATCTTCAATTGCTTCTGCCATGTCATCTCTAGACAAGTCTGTAAATGCAACTTTGGCAGCACCCTTTTCTTTTAAGATCTCCACCATTTTTTCTGCGGCAGCTTTGGTATTGCCATGAATGGAAGCACATGCAACCAGGACACCTTCATCTTCCGGCTGGTAGCTGCTCCAGGTATTATATTTGTCTATGTAGTATTCAAGATTATCTTTTAAGATTGGCCCGTGAAGCGGGCAGATCATCTGAATATCCAGATTGGCAGCCTTTTTCAGTAAGGTCTGAACCGGCGTACCATATTTTCCAACGATATTAAAGTAATAACGTCTGGCTTCACAAGCCCAGTCTTCGTCATGGCTAAGTGCACCAAATTTGCCGAATCCGTCTGCGGAGAATAAGATCTTTTCTGTGGATTCATATTCTACCATAACTTCCGGCCAGTGAACCATTGGAGCCATGACGAAAGTAAGTTTGTGTTCACCAAGATCTAATGTGTCATTTTCTTTGACTGCGATCGAACGTTCTTCTAAGTTGTCGATATCAAAGAATTGCGGAAGCATTGCCTTTGCTTTTGCACTCAATACAAGTCTGGCAGCCGGATATCGGTCGGCAAACTGTTTAATGTTGGCAGAATGATCCGGTTCAAGATGGGAAATGACTAAGTAATCCGGTGTTCTGCCTGCAAGGGTATTGTCTAAGTTCGCAAACCATTCATCGGTTTTTCTCGCATCTACGGTGTCCATTACTGCAATCTTCTCGTCTAAAATGATATAAGAATTGTAAGAAACACCGTTTGGAATAATATACTGGCTTTCAAATAAATCTAAAGTGGTGTCATCGGCACCGATATATTTGATCGCATTGGAAATGGTTGTGTCGCTCATATGAAAATCCTCCTTGGTAATAGTATGATTGTTAGTTTGTTCGCATAATGTATCGTTTAACAATTTCTTCAATATTATAAACCGATGCATACGGTTTTGCAATTGCACTTTTAGGAAGTAAAAAGTAAAAATAGACTTCGGAACTCTTTTTTCATTTCTTGTATTCCCCCTCAAAGTTTGGTATACTTATGACAATAATGCAAACATCATCATACAATATAAAAGCAGCTTGCAAAGCACGAAGCATTTTGCAAACTGAAAGATGATCAGGAAGGAGTACTGCAATGGGTAAATTAAATATCGCAGTTATATTCGGTGGACAGTCTTCAGAACATGATATCTCCTGTATATCGGTTCAGACCGTGGCAAAAGCAATCAATTTGGAGAAATACGATATCACGTATATTGGAATTACAAAGGAAGGACACTGGTTACATGCAGAGTCTTTGGAAAGTATAGCAGATGGCAGTTGGGAAAAGAGTACGACAGAGGCAGTTATTTCTCCGGATGCAACGAAGCAGGAAGTGATCCTGTCGGGTGCAGATGGTGTGACTACCAGACACATAGATGTCATTTTCCCGGTCATGCATGGTATGTATGGAGAGGACGGGACGATTCAGGGATTATTTGAGATGAGTAAGATTCCGTATGTTGGATGTGGTGTGCTTGCATCTGCGGTTGGAATGGATAAAGTATATACCAAGATCATTGTAGATGAATTAGGAATAAAACAGGCAGATTATGTATTAGTCAGAGCTGTCGAGGTAGAGCGTGCCAATGCAGGTAATGGCAATGTGACAATGGAAGAGTTGGCAGACAGAGTAGAGGCAAAGCTTTCGTATCCGGTATTTATTAAGCCGAGCAAAGCAGGTTCTTCGCAGGGAGTAAGCAAGGCACATGACCGGGCAGAACTGATCGCAGGATTAGAATTGGCAGCAAAGCATGACACGAAGATATTGGTAGAACGGGATATTATCCGAAGAGAGA
>HF987844.1:9170-21527 GCA_000431135.1 Clostridium sp. CAG:590 | reverse complement strand
CGGAAGAGAGATTGAGTGCGCAGTATTGGGAAGTGCAGCCGATGTAGAAGCATCCGGTGTGGGTGAAATATTAGCTGCGGCTGAATTTTATGATTTTGATGCCAAATATACGAATGCGGAATCAAAGACGGTGATTTCTCCGGAACTTCCGGAAGGTAAGACAGATGAGATCCGGGAGGCGGCAAAAGCAATCTTCGCAGCAGTAGATGGTTATGGTCTGTCGAGAGTGGATTTCTTCTTAGAGAAGGATACCAATCATGTGATCTTTAATGAGATCAATACATTGCCGGGATTTACATCGATCAGCATGTATCCGATGTTGTGGAAAGCACAGGGGATTGATATTGAAGAACTTGTGCAGCGGCAGATCGATCTGGCATTTGAACGCCGCTATTAAGACCCGGGATATCAACCATATAAAACAATGAACAAAGGGCGAAATATTTTGTGAACTTTAAAAGGAGAACAGATATGAATAATCCGATAGGTGTCTTTGACTCCGGCGTCGGTGGTCTGACAGTTGCAAGAGAGATCATGCGGCAGCTGCCGGGCGAGGATCTTGTGTATTTTGGTGATACGGCAAGGGTTCCTTACGGCTCTAAGTCAAAGAATACAGTATTAAAATATAGCCGTCAGATCGTGCGGTTTCTGCGTACCAAGGAAGTGAAAGCAATTGTGGTGGCGTGTAATACAGCCAGTGCACTTGCTTTGGATGAGATTGCAGCAGAGATTGATATCCCGATCATTGGTGTGGTGAAGCCGGGTGCGAAGATGGCGGTAGAGACAACGAAGACGGGCAATGTTGGTGTCATCGGAACAGAAAGTACGATCAAATCCGGCATTTATAATGATTATATCCGGGAATTGAATCCGGACATTACGGTTGTCAGCAAGGCATGTCCGTTGTTTGTTCCGCTCGTAGAGGAAGGGCTGTTAGAGGATCGTGTAACGGACGATATTGTAGCAAGATATTTACAGGAGATGAAAGAATATCATGTGGATGCATTAGTGCTTGGCTGTACGCATTATCCGCTGATCCGTAATACGATCAAACGATTTATGGGAGACAGTGTGCACCTGGTCAATCCTGCATTTGAGACAGCCAAAAGTCTGAAAGAATTATTGACGGAACAGGGGTTGTTGAACACCAGCCGGAAGAAACCGGAATACGAGTATTATGTAAGTGACGGTGTGGAGAAATTCATTGCATTTGCAGACAGTGTATTGCCATGTCATGTGACCGATACACAGGTAGTGGATATAGAAAGCTATTAGAATTGGGAGTAAGGATATGACAAAAGATGTCTTAGTTACAATTTCAGGAAATCAGTTTGCAACGGATGAAGGTGCGGTAGAAGTTGTCACAACAGGCACATACTATATGAAAAACGGCAAACATTATGTGCTTTATGAAGTGCAGTCTGAGGCAAACGGACCGGTCACAAAGAATCGTGTGAAGTTCCATGACGGTCATTTTGAAATGACCAAAAAAGGAGAACACAATGGATTTTTATCCTTTGACCGGGATCAGAAGACAACGAATATCTATCAGTCGCCGGCAGGACCATTGCATGTGGATGTGGCAACCAGTCAGTTGGATTTTACAGAAGCGGATACAGAGATTTCCGTGAAAATAAAATATGCACTCGAGATCAATTATCAGTTTATATCCGAGTGTGAAGTGGATTTTAAGATACGGGCAAGGGCTGCGGAATGAAGAAGAAAAAGGGAAAAACACCAAAGTATTTCGAAAATCACAAATATGAACATTTCCTTGGAATAGAGAGTACGGAGATTGTGTATAACAATCGTTATAATGATGATTATTTTCGATATGAGCCTACCAGTTACAGTGGGCTCATTTGTGCATTTGATGCGTTAGAGGATGTCCTCACCAGATATGACCGTCTGGTCGATTTTGGATGTGGAAAGGGAAGAGTGCTTTTCTATGTGAACCAGCGGTTTCAGTGTGAAGTGTGTGGCATAGAAGTGGACGAGGATCTGTATGAGCTGGCATTGGATAACCGGGCGTATTACAATACAAGATTCCGGGATACAAGCGATCATATTGAGATTATTAACGGGAAGGCAGAAGAATATGATGTGCAGCCGGAAGATAATGTGTTTTACTTTTTTAATCCGTTTGAGATCAACATATTTGAGCAGGTGATCGCACATATTATGGAGAGTGTACAAGAGCATCCGAGAAGGGTGTTTGTGATGATGTATTATCCAAAAGAGGAGTATTTGGAGCTTATGAAACGCAAGCATTTCAAATTCTACCGGATGGCAAAATTACCGACCTATGAGATGGACTGGGATGAGAAAGTAGTGATATTTGAATACGGTCAGCCGCCCGCTAAATGTTGAGGAACAACGGTATTATTACACTAGATGTTTTGTTGTAACAAAATCATAAAAATGGTATACTAAAGAGGTTGCGAAGTGATCGGTGGACAGAAACGTATAAAATCATGATTTGTACAGAAAGTGGTAAGAGGAATGAGTGACAAGAATCCATTAAAAAAAGAGATAGAGAAATATTTGCAGGTTCCGTTTTATATGGCAGTGCTTTTAGTCATTATGAATGGGGTTGTATATGGTGTGGATACGACGAGTGGTATTATCGTAACCGTATTTATTGTAGCTTATTTTAGTGTGGCTGCTTATATGTATTTTCGGAAGCGTCCGAACATTATGTCGGATCTGGTTGCATTTAGTTTTGCACACGGATCTGTGCAGAGTAAGCTGATCAAAGAATTAGCGATTCCATATACATTGGTTGATTCAAACGGACGTGTTTTGTGGAGTAACAAAGCATTTTATGAGATTGTAAAGAGCGATAAGCAGCATATGCGCAAGCATATACAGCACATTTTTACGGATATAACGTTAGAGTTATTGCAGATGGAACCGGAGGACGAGAATCAGCGGGTGGTTCACATTTATCAGAATGAGAAGAATTATCGCGTGGAGATTCGTCGTGTCGATGTTCAGACATTATTGACTACGGACATGGCAGATGATGTCAGAGAAGATGATGTGTTGTTTGCAATCTACCTGTATGATGAAACCAAGTTAGTCGAGGCATTAGAGGAAAAAGAGAAGATCAAGCTTGTTGCAGGTCATATCTATATTGATAACTATGAGGAAGCAATGGAAGCCACAGAGGAAGTAAGACGTGCATTGTTAGTGGCTTTGATCGACAGAAAGATCACCAAATATATGCAGACTGCAAAGGCAATTATCACAAAGTTAGAGAAGGACAAATATCTTTTTGTTTGTCAGCAGCAGCATTTAGAGCAGTTGCAGCAAGGCAAGTTTTCGCTGTTGGATGAAGTGAGAAGCATCAATATCGGTAATGAGACACCGGTTACATTAAGTATTGCGGTTGGTGTTGATCCGGATGATGATAATTATACAATGGCATATGAATATTCCCATATGGCAATGGATATGGCACTTGGACGGGGCGGTGATCAGGCGGTCGTTAAGAAAGGTGATAAGATCATTTATTATGGCGGCAAGACACAGTCCGCAGAGAAGAATACAAGGGTAAAGGCAAGAGTCAAAGCCCATGCATTAAAGGAGATGCTGATCACAAAGGATCAGGTCATCATCATGGGACACAAGAAACCGGATATCGACTGTCTTGGTTCTGCATTGGGAATCTATCGTCTTGCATCCATGATGGACAAGAAAGCACATATTGTCATCAATGAAGTGACAAGTTCCATTCGTCCGGCGATGAACAATTTTATCGGAAGTACGGTATATCCGGAGGATATGTTTTATAATAGTGAGCAGGCGTTAGAAGCGATTGACGGAAACACGGTTGTTGTCGTGGTTGATGTAAATCGTCCGCGTTTAACAGAGTGTGAGGAATTATTAGCACACACAAAGAATATTGTCGTGATCGACCATCACCGTCAAAGCGGAGAAGTGATCGAGCATGCAACGCTGTCCTACATTGAGCCGTATGCGTCTTCGGCGTGTGAAATGATCGCAGAGATCCTGCAGTACAGCATGGATAAGCCAAAGCTTCGACCGGCAGAGGCCGATGCGATGTATGCGGGCATTCTGGTAGACACGGACAATTTTGTTACGAAGACCGGTGTCCGGACATTCGAGGCAGCTTCATTCCTGCGTAAGTCCGGTGCGGATATGACGCGTGTACGAAAAGCATACCGAAGTGATATTGACAACTTTAAGCAGCAGGCAAAAGGTGTGGAAAGTGCCGAGCTCTTTTTGGATAATTTTGCAATATCCGATGTTCCGACGGAAGGGGTTGACAGTCCGACCGTATTGGCAGCGAAAGTGGCAAATGAACTGTTGGATATTGATGGAGTACGGGCATCATTTGTATTGTCAAAGATCGATAACGTGGTCTATGTGAGTGCCAGAAGTATTGATGATGTCAATGTACAGGTCATTATGGAGCATTTTGGCGGTGGCGGACACGGAACCGTGGCAGGTGCACAGATTGAAGATGTAAGTATTGATGAAGTCAAACAGCAGATCCGTGATTTGATCCGGAAGATGCGGGATGATGGAGATTTTTAGGGCATAGATACAGATAACAGTGAAAGGTGGATCAGATATGGAAGTAATTTTATTAGAAGATGTGAAAAATGTCGGTAAAAAAGGTGAAGTTGTCAAAGTCAATGATGGCTTTGCAAGAAATGTACTGTTAAAGAAGAAACAGGCGTTGGAAGCAACCGGCAAGAATCTCAATGATCTGAAGTTAAAGAAAGCAAATGATGATAAGTTAGCTGCGGAACATCTTGCAGCAGCACAGGCACTTGGCAAGCAGATCGGAGAAGAAGAGATTACAATTGCGATCAAAGTAGGTGAGGGTGGCAAGAGCTTCGGATCTGTGTCTTCCAAAGAGATTGCAGAAGAGGTAAAGAGTCAGTTAGGACATGAAGTAGATAAGAAGAAAGTACAGTTAAAGGAGCCGATCAAAGCAATTGGTACGCATGAGGTGAAGATCAAACTGCATCCACAGGTAACAGCAACCTTGAAAGTGAATGTAGTAGAGAAATAGAGCATACAAACAGGATGAACAGACATGGATGAAACAGTAATTAAGAAAATACAACCGAATAACGTAGATGCGGAGCAGTCAGTCATCGGTTGTATGCTGATGAATCGAAATGCGATTGTTGACGTTGCGGATATTCTCACAAGAGATGATTTTTACCATAGTCAATATGGGGCGTTGTTTGAAGCAATGATAACGCTTTATAATGAGGGAAAAGCAATAGATGTACTGACGGTTAGCAACAAATTAAAAGAGATGGGACTTCCGGATGAGATCAGTAACATGAGTTACATTGTGGAGATCGCATCGGCAGTTACCGTAACGGTTCATGCGAAAGAATATGCACATATTGCACAGGATGCTGCAATCCGGAGAAAGCTGATCCGATTTGGGGAACAGATGACAGAGGCTTGTTATCTGGGAAAAAGCAGCGTAGAAGATGTATTGGAGCAGTCAGAGAAGCAGTTGTTTGACATCACGCAGAATCGCAACGGCGGTGAGGAATTTGTTCCAATGCAGGACATTGTATTGAATGTATTGGATACGATCGAAGAAAATGCGAAGCGGGGAAGTAAGATCACCGGTGTACCGACGGGATTTATTGATTTGGACGAGAAGCTGACGGGTCTGCACGGTTCGGAGCTGATATTGATTGCTGCCAGACCGGCGATGGGTAAGACGGCATTTGCGTTAAATATTGCACAGAATGCGGCAATGAAATCAAGGATTCCGTGTGCGATATTCAGTTTAGAGATGAGTAAGGAACAGCTGGCAACCCGTTTGATCGCAATGGATTCCATGGTAGATTCGCAGGCGATCCGTACCGGACAGTTGGCGGATGATGACTGGTCCGAGTTGATGGATTCCACATATAAGGTGGGTTCTTCGCCAATGTTTATTGATGATACACCGGGTATTACGATTGCGGAACTGCGATCCAAATGCCGTAAACTGAAACAGACACAGGACATCGGGCTGATCATCATTGACTATTTACAGCTTATGAGTGCGAGCGCAGGACGATCTGAGTCCAGACAGCAGGAGATATCAGAGATCAGTCGTTCCCTTAAGAAGTTAGCCCGTGAATTGAATGTTCCGATCATTGCATTGTCACAGTTAACTTGGATTTGTCACAGTAAACCGGGGGGGGGGCCAGCCGTGAAGATCATAAACCGGTTATGTCGGATCTGCGTGAGTCGGGTGCAATCGAGCAGGATGCGGACGTGATCATGTTTATATACAGGGATGATTATTATAACAAGGAATCAACGAAACCCGGTATTGCAGATATTATTGTGGCAAAACAAAGAAATGGTTCTACCGGACCTGTGGAATTGGTTTGGATGGGAAAATATACCAAGTTTGCAAACAAAGAACGAAAAGGACGGCAGGCATAGCCGTCCTTCTTTTATATGATGGAGACAGATATGAGTTTAATCGATGAAAAATCAATTAAAAATCAGTGTACGATTCCGGTTACATTTGGGCGTGGACATACCATGTATGAAGAGGATAGTGTATTCAATCTATTGATGAAGAAATATTCCGAAAATACGGTTCAGATGATCGGAGTGGTAGAGGGAAGTCATGGTGATTCGATTTATCATACCCAGGTGAAACTAGAGAGAATACCGGGGAGAACTTCGCTTACCATAGGAGAAGGTTCCTGTGATTGTAAGGCATTCGTGCAGTACAGTGGATTTTGCAAACATCTGGTGGCAACTCTTTTAGAGACGAATTTTTGTGTAAATATGGAAGAGGTCAATGATCTGATAGAACATGGAAGTGTGGGAGAGATCAGAGATGTTACAGCGGAGAACTACGAGGAAGGAGACCGGTATCTGAACCCGTTGCTGGAATCTGGAATGCTGCAAAAAGGAAGTACATTTTCAGGAGGACCGGGATGGTCGGAACCGGAGAGCTCGCAAGAACTTTTAGAGGCAATCTCCGGGATGGTGTTAAAGGAGAGAAACCGTTTTTGCCGGGAAATGGAAACCGGGGATGTGCAGTTAGAGGTAACATTGCATCTGGATGTGGATGAGGAGTATATGGAGCTTCGGATTGGCCAAAAACAGATGTATGTTGTAAAGAATATCTATGAACTGCTAGACCATATTCGGAATCAGGATCTTGTGAGATATGGACAGAAGCTGGAATTTGTACATAGCCAGTCGGCATTTACAAGGGAATCGTTACAGTTGATCTCACTTATGCTTACAGCACCGGATTCCAAACGGGAATCATACCTACGGTGGTATCAGTCGGCGGATGACCGCTATCTGACGTTAGACAGCCGGATGTTGGAAGAATTGCTTCAAATGTATGAAGGCAGTCAGATATTGGTATCAAGCTGTCTGCATTTTGACAAAATATTGACTCCGGTTAAAAAAGAAAATCCGAAACTGCCGATTATCATCAGTGGTATGCCGGGTGGAAGAGAATCTGAGGTGATCTTTCCGGAGATTCTTGTATTAGAGGGAATTCATTCTTTTGCAATCTGGTGGGAGCATTGCATATACCTGTGTGATGAGGAATATTGCGAAGAGATGCGGGAACTTTGCAAATTAATGGCAGTGAATTATCTGCAAAAAGAGAGACGGCAGGGGGGAAGATATACCCATCGTTTCCTGAAAGAAAATATTCCGCTTACCCTGTGTGAAAAGGACTATGCGGCATTTTGTACAACGGCACTGCCGGTTCTTAGAAAATGGGCGGATGTCCGTGTGGAAGATATTGACCTGTCGAAATATCAGATTGAAGAAGGAAAATATGAATTATATCTGGATCTGACTAAGGAAAAGGATGTCATCTGTGAAGCAAAGGCAATCTACGGAGAGAAGAAGCATAATCTCTTACAGATGGCAAAGCTGACCGAAACATACCGGGATGTACGAACCGAATATGAACTGCGAACGCTGATAGAGAGCTATTTTCCGGAAACATCGGAAGACCGGAAACATTATCTGTTAAGACAGGATGATGACCGTCTGGCAGAACTTGTGGAGCACGGAGTTGAACATCTGAAGAATTATGCACAGGTATATGTGTCAGAAGCATTTAAACAGATACGAATTTCAACTACAGTTAATATATCGACCGGCTTATCCATCAAAGGTAACTTGTTAAATGTAAGCTGGGATATACACGGAATGTCGAAGGAAGAACTCTCTGAGGTATTGTCTGCATATCGGAGAAAGAAGAAGTATTATCGTCTGCGAAATGGTGAGTTGCTGAATCTGGCGGCAAGCGGCATTGATACATTTGCACAGATGGAAGAAGATCTGCACTTGACCAAATCGCAGTTAAAAGAAGGAATGGCGGAGGTTCCGTTATACCGTGCACTGTACCTGAATGCACTGATGAAAGAAAATGCAGACCATATCCGTGTGACAAGGGATGAAATGTTTGAGTGCTGGATGCATCAGGCAGATGCGATCCGTGAGAAAAAATATACGGTTCCGGAAGAAGTGCAGGGTAATCTTCGGGAATACCAGAAAGAAGGATACCGCTGGGCATGTGCATTATCGGAACTGGGATTTGGCGGAATATTGGCAGATGATATGGGACTTGGTAAGACCTTGCAGATGATCTCTTATTTATGCACCAGAAAGGGCATGGTTCATCTGGTTATATGTCCTGCATCACTGGTGTATAACTGGGAGGCGGAATTTGAGCATTTTGCTCCGTCGATGAGAGTTGCAACGATCGTCGGAACAGCGATGGAGAGACGACAGATATTGGAGGACTGGCAATACTATGATGTGCTGATCACGTCGTATGATCTGTTGAAAAGGGATATTGATCTGTTTATTGGAAAATCGTTTGGGTGTCAGATCATTGATGAAGCACAGTATATCAAGAATCCGATGACACAGGCTGCGAAGGCGGTGAAAGCGATCGAAAGCCGTAACCGGTTTGCACTGACCGGAACACCAATCGAGAACCGGCTAAGCGAACTGTGGAGCATTTTTGAATATCTGATGCCGGGATATTTGTTCCGCTACAAATATTTTAAAGAAAATTTTGAACAGGACATTCTGGAAAAAACAGAGCGTGCAGGAGAGGCAACCGAGCGGCTGCATAAAATGATCGCACCGTTTTTGCTGCGGCGTTTGAAAAAGGATGTATTAAAAGATCTGCCGGATAAAGTAGAAAAGGTAATCTATACGCGGTTTGGGAAAGAACAGGAGCAGTTGTACAAAGCCGCAGAGAAAAATATAGTGATCAATCTGAAAAAGAATGGCGGTGGAGACAAACCCGATAATAAGATTCAGATACTTGCGGAACTGACAAAGCTTCGGGAGATCTGTTGTGATCCGGCACTGCTTTATGAGAATTACCGGTCGGATTCTGCAAAGATGACAACATGTATGGAAGTGATTGAAAATGCCATTGAAGGCGGGCACCGGATCTTATTATTTTCCCAGTTTACAACGATGTTAGACCGGATAGCGGCGGAGTTGGAACGGCGGAAGATCACATATTTCATGCTGACAGGAGCGACAAGTAAACCAAAGAGACGGGAGTTAGTAGAGCGTTTTCAACAGGGAGAGGCAGAGATTTTTCTGATCTCGCTAAAGGCGGGAGGAACCGGATTAAATTTAACCGCAGCAGATATGGTGATCCATTATGATCCGTGGTGGAATGTTGCGGCACAGAATCAGGCAACGGACCGTACACACCGGATCGGACAGGAGAACCGGGTGACAGTATTCAAGCTGATCGCAAAGGATACGATCGAGGAGCGGATCCTGAAACTTCAGGAGAATAAGAAAGATCTGGCAGACAAAGTATTGTCGGCAGAAGGAGTTTCACTGTCTACGCTTACCGCTGAGGAGATCAGGGAGTTACTGTTGGGAAATCAATAAAAAATAAAAAAGGTATTTACATTTCTTTTTGTAAGGTCTATAATTCAAGAAAATTGATACAGAACCATTCGACAAAGAAGTCATAAGGCTTCCTCTGTCGGATGGTTCTTTTTTTATTTCATTAAAACTGTGTTGAAAGGAATGGAGGATACGCTTATGGAAAACTTAGGATATTACAATGGAGAATATGATCTGATCGAGAATATGAAGATCCCGATGAATGACCGGGTAAGCTATTTTGGAGATGGTGTGTATGATGCAACGTACAGTCATAATCATATCATTTATGCATTGGATGAGCATTTGGACCGTTTCTTTAACAGTGCGGGGCTGTTGAAAATGGAGATTCCGTATACAAAGGCGGAGCTTGGAGAACTGTTGCAGGAGATGGTAAAAAAGGTAGATGACGGAGATCAGTTTGTGTACTGGCAGTTAACAAGAGGTACCGCGCCGAGAAAACATGCATTTCCGAAGGATCATAAGGCAAATCTGTGGATTACATTAACACCGTGTCCGGTGGCAGACACTTATAAAAAGATAAAGCTGATCACATGTGAGGATACACGGTTTCTACACTGCAATATTAAGACGTTAAATCTTCTGCCAAGTGTTATGGCAGCAGAAAAGACAGAGGAAGCAGGATGTGATGAGGCGGTATTCCATCGGGGAGATATCGTGACGGAATGTGCACATAGTAATGTACATATTATCAAGGACGGTGTCTTCAAGACGCATCCGACAGACCACTATATTCTTCCGGGAATTGCAAGAGCTCATTTGATCAAGACCTGTAAAGCATTGGGAATTCCGGTGGATGAAACGCCATTTACGGTAGCAGAACTGATGGATGCGGATGAAGTCATTGTATCATCTTCCGGTTCTTTCTGCCTGGCGGCTACGGAGGTTGACGGAACACCAGTCGGCGGGAGGGCACCGGAATTATTGAAAACAATTCAGGATGCGTTAGTATCGGATTTTGCATTACACACACAGAGTCCTGCGTAGATCGGAAGGTTCAGACAGCCGGTTTCCTATATATTGTCAGGGCCGGAAGGCATGTATGTGGATGAAGAAAGGTATCAGAAGGAGATGAGGAAGATGACACAGGAAGAGTTGACGATTGAGAATATCGGACAGGATCTGGATGATCTGATGAATCTGGATCCGAGAGGATATGGTGTATGCCGTATCTTGTATAAGGCATCACGGGAATATATGAAGGAGCCATTGACAACCAAATGTGCAAAGACATTGATCGATACAGTGCAGGAAGGTGATGTGGTATATATTGTGACCGGATTTGTATTACTGCCATTTAAGAAAGCAGAGATGGACGGAATTGTCAGTGCCATGTTTTTAGCAAGATGTCTCGTTAAGGCATTTGGAGCGAAACCGGTGATCATTTGTCCGGAAGACAATATGGAAGCCGTTCACAAGCTTTCCGAGGTAATGGGACTTCATTTGTATGATTCGATTCAGGAGATATTGGATATGCCAATCTCCATGGCGGCAATTCCATTTACAAAAGATCCGTTAAAGGCAAAACAGCAGGCAGAAGAGATCATTGTAGAGGCAAAGCCGGCGGCGGTTGTAAGTATTGAGGCACCGGGGCCAAATGAAAAAGGTGTATATCATAATGCAACCGGATTGGATGTGACAGAGATTGAGGCAAAGACAGATGTATTGTTCCAGATTCTGCGGAATATGGGAGTGTTGAATATTGCCATCGGAGATCTCGGAAATGAGATCGGTATGGGAACAATCCGGGAACATATTCAGCGGTATGTGCCATATGCAGAGCCGGGCGGCTGCCAGTGTGGATGCGGAGGCGGAATCGCAACCTCTTCTGAAGCAGACTATATTCTGACGGCAACCACTTCTGATTGGGGCTGCTATGGAATGATGGCTGCGATCGCTTTTCTGAAGGGAGATGTGGATATCTTTCAGGATCCGGATTTACAGGAATACGCAATGAAGGAATCTGCAAAAGCCGGAATGATCGATATGTATGGCTGGATGATTCCTGCAATTGATGGATTCGGCATTGAGATCAACCGTTCTATCGTGAGCATAATGAGAGAGTGTATCTCCTATGCGTTGAAGCTGAAGGAGACGTGCAGACATCATTTTGTGCGTGTGCTGAACAAGCATTTTTATGATATGCCGGAGGACACAACAGATGTGCCAACGGATATGACAGCATAAGAGCAGATCTTGGTTTGCAATACGCAGTGGAAAGCAGGTGATAAAATGGGATTTCGTTTTTTGAGAAATGGAGATAAAGCGATCACAATGGAACTGGGAGACTGTGTGGACGAACAGATCAACCGGCATGTAACTGCAATATGCAGGCAGTTACAGAGTTCAAATATAGACGGAATTCTTGATGTAATTCCGACGTTCCGGTCATTGACGGTATGTTATGAACCGGATGTGATCTCGGAT
>HF987844.1:0-9128 GCA_000431135.1 Clostridium sp. CAG:590 | reverse complement strand
AAACGTTGCTACCGGAAAAGCGGCAATGCAGAATCTGCTGCTCATCGGGTTGTGTGTATTCCGGTCTGCTACGGTGGTGCGTATGGCCCGGATCTTGCGGATGTGGCAGCGTTTCATTGCGTGTCGGAAGAACAGGTTATTCAAATGCATAGTGGTCGGGATTATTTAATCTATATGCTTGGCTTTCTACCGGGATTTGCGTATTTGGGAGGACTGGACAAAATGCTGGCAACTCCGAGACTGGATAGTCCGCGGGTACGGATTGAGCCGGGAAGCGTTGGAATTGGCGGAGAACAGACAGGCATTTATCCAATGGCGTCTCCGGGGGGCTGGAGGCTGATCGGGCGGACACCGTTATCGCTGTATGATGAGGAAAAAGAAAACAGCGTGCCGTATGAGGCGGGTGATTACATACGGTTTGTTCCGATTACACCAGAGCAATATGAACAGATTGTAAGTGAGGTGTCGGCAGGCACTTATCAGATCTTGATGGAAGAAAGCAGGTGATCCTATGGAAATGACAATACTTTCTGCCGGCCCGCTTACAAGCGTGCAGGATAGAGGACGTTTTGGATATATGCACTATGGAATCACAACTTCCGGGGTGCTGGATGATAAGGCATATGCATCCGGAAATGCACTGCTTGGCAATCAGGCGGGGGATGCATGTCTGGAAATGACACTCAAAGGAGCGACGGTTGAATTTCACGGAAGCGGTGCGGTTGCGATTGTCGGTGCAGATATGATGCCTCATTTGAACGGAGATCCGGTTGCAATGAACCGACGGATAGAAATTGCAGATGGGGATGTATTAGAACTGGGATTTGCCCAAACCGGACTGCGTACCTATCTGTGTGTGGAAGGCGGTATGGATGTTCCGGTGGTGTATGGAAGCAGATCCACAAATTTGAAATGTGGCTTTGGAGGCCTTAACGGCAGGAAATTACGGGATGGGGATGTGCTTACGACGTGTTCCGTAACGGAATACCGGAGAAAAGGCACTCCCTTTGCGGAAGAATACCATTTACCGGAAGGAGAGAATATGACGGTGCGTGTCATACTCGGTCCACAGGAGGATATGTTTACAAAGAAGGCAGTCCGGGATTTCTTAAATGACCCATATAAAGTAACGCCGGAATCGGATCGTATGGGTATCCGGTTGTCCGGAACAGCATTAGAGTCTGTTCATGGCATGGATATCATATCGGATGCGATTCCGCTTGGGAGTATTCAGGTGGCGGCAGATGGACAGCCGATCATACTGTTGGCAGACCGGCAGACAACCGGAGGATATGCGAAGATTGCAACGGTGATCAGTAAGGATATCTGGAAACTGGCGCAGGCAAGACCGGGAACGGCATTGCATTTTGAAGCGGTGACGGTCAGACAGAGCAGACGTGTATAGAGAAAGAAGGCGGTATTATGACACCAAAAGAAGTCAGAACAAAGATCAGAAGCGGAGAGATTGCAACGCAGACATCGGGTATGTGTAACGGGTATGCACAGGCAAATCTATGCATTCTTCCGAAGAAATATGCCTATGATTTTTTGCTGTTTGCAAGCAGAAATCCGACATCCTGCCCGATCCTGGAAGTGTTAGATGAAGGATGCAGATATACAAAATATATGGCAGATCATGCGGATATCGCAACGGACATTCCGAAGTACCGCATTTACCGGAATGGAGAACTGGCAGAAGAGGTAACGGATATCTCCGCATACTGGCAGGATGATTTTGTATCTTTTCTGATCGGATGCAGTTTTTCCTTTGAAGGGGAATTGCTGGATGCCGAAGTTCCGATCCGCCATATTGAACAGGGAAGAAATGTTCCGATGTTTCTTACCAATATTCCGTGTGAACCGGCGGGAATCTTTCATGGAAATATGGTTGTGTCCATGCGGCCAATCCCATACAAACAGGTGGTGCGCGCGGTGACGGCGACAGCGGCAATGCCGAAGGTACATGGCGCACCGGTTCATATCGGAGATCCGGCATTGATTGGAATTAAAGATATTACACATCCGGATTTTGGAGATTGTGTGGAGATACAGGACGGCGATGTACCTGTATTCTGGCCTTGCGGGGTTACACCGCAGGCTGCGATCATGGCTGCAAAACCGGAGCTTGCCATTACACATGCGCCTGGGCATATGTTCATAACGGATGTACGCAACAGTACATTGAAAAATTGATGTGGACAGGGTGTTTTAAGCAGAGCAGGAGTACTATTGGGAAGGAGTGAGTGGTATGAGGATCGATCTGAATTGTGATCTGGGAGAGAGTTTTGGAAATTATGTGATCGGAATGGATCAGGAGGTAATTCCGTATGTGTCATCTGTAAATGTAGCGTGTGGGTACCATGCAGGTGATCCGTGTGTGATGACGAAGACGGTGAAGCTGGCAGTCGGAGCCGGTGCAGGGATTGGTGCACATCCGGGGTTTCCAGATCTGATGGGATTTGGCAGAAGAATGATGAAAATATCGCCGGAAGAGGCGAAAGCATATATGTTGTATCAGTTGGGTGCACTGGATGCATTTTGTAAGGCATATGGAGGAAGAATGGTACATGTCAAGCCGCATGGAGCATTGTATAACATGGCTGCAAAGGATAAGGCACTTGCAACGGCAATCTGTGAGGCGATCAAAGAGTATGACGATTCTTTGATCCTGTTGGCACTTGCAAACAGTGAGATGATACAGGCGGCAAAGGATATGAGACTAGCTTATGCAAATGAGGTGTTTGCTGACCGAGTATATGAACCGGATGGAACATTGGTGGCACGGACCAAACCGGGGGCGATGATCAAGGATGAGAATGAAGCGATTGCCAGAGTGATACGGATGGTCAAAGAAGGGAAGGTTACGGCGATTGACGGAACGGAAGTAGATATTCAGGCAGATTCTGTCTGTGTGCACGGGGACGGTGAAAAGGCACTGTTATTTGTAAAAAAGATCCGGGAAGCCTTACTTGCGGAGCAGATTGAGATAAAAGGTATCGGACAAAAATAAGCAGTTTCCACAGGATGATTTATATGACTGGGCTTGTCGAAATTAAGTAAAAGTTGTAAAATAATAATGCTTTTGAAAATTTTACAACATAGGAGGAACAACAAATGAAACACAATATGAAAAAGTTATTTACATTTGCATTACTTGCACTTGGATTGGTTGCAGGAAGTAATGCAAAGGCATCTGCAGCAAAGCTTGCAATTGATGCTACGAATTTCCCGGATACGGCAATCCGGAATGCGTTGACGCGGAATGCCAAGAATTATTGTGTGGATAATGACGGAACTGATTATAATGAATACAGTTCATACACAAACGATGGCGGGGTATATTATGTAAACACCGATGAGATTAGATATTTATATGTATACACAGAAGACGGAGCGGTTGAAAATGTTGACTGTCTGAAGGTTTTCCCGAATTTATCAGAGGTATCTTTAGATAAGGTCAATGCTTCTGATTTGAAATTTGCAGATACAGTAACGTTGGTAAGTCTTAGCGGAATTACATCTTCTTCCGTTAAAGTAGAAGCAAACGGTGTGATGATGTTATCATTGTATGCAAATAAAAAAGGTACGACGGCTTCCTTACCAAGTTTTAGCAATCTGACATCTTTGAGTTTATACAATATCAAATTACCAAGTTTTGACGGTTCTAAATGTTCGAAACTTAGTTTTTTATCTTTGGATAGAACGCAGACATCTTCCATTAAAGGATTGAAAAACCTGAAGGGTCTGTCTACCTTTGGTATTAGTGGCAGTACGTTGAAGAGTCTGGATCTGTCCTCATTTAAGAAGTTGAATTTTGTAAATGTCTCAGATAATAAAAAGCTTACATCTGTTAAACTTCCAAATAATGTTACATATGCTTATCTGTATAACAATAATTTAAAGAGTATTAATGTCAAGAATCTGAAAAATTTGGAGTATCTGAATGTATCCGATAATAAGAATCTGCGCTCATTGGATATATCTAAAAACAAAAAATTAACGGGAGTAGCGCTTAACTATACAGGAATCAGTAAGATTAATGTTTCTAAGAATTCAAAGCTTGTCGGTTTAAGCTGTTATAATACAAAGATTAAGAGCTTAAATGTCAGTAAGAATAAGAAACTGAATTCCTTGAAAGTAAACGGCAATAAATCGTTAAAGTCATTAAATGTAACAAAGAATAAGGAACTGACAAGTCTTAATTATTATGGATCCGGAATTAAGAAGTTAAATTTATCGAAGCAGAAATATATGACATTATCATATTATAATATTAAGAAAGGAAAAAGTATTTCTCTGAAAAATATTATTGGTACCGGATATAAAGTGACTTATAGCGAAGGTGGAATCAAATATAACAAGAAGAATGGTTCCTTCAAGGTGACCAAAAAAGGATTCGCTTATCTGACATTGCAAAAAGGAAAATACATACGTTATATTTATGTAAGTGTCAAATAAATCATAATGCATAGATTGCCCTCGGATTCTATGGAGAATTCGGGGGTATTTTTGCATAGTGGAGGCAGAAAAGAATGAAAGCGATAAGCAAAGACAGGGGAATGGGACAATGGCTGCTGATTTTGTTTTGTCTGTTCCCGTTTTTTTATGGAATGTATTATGAATTTTGCGGAACAATTGCATTTGTAATTGTGACAGCTCTGGTGTTGTGGGCGGTTCGTTGGGAGCGCAAGCTCGACATACAGTGGAATGTCGGAATGACGATGGCGGCATTGTTTGCCGTTAGTTATCTGCTCACCGTGATCTGGGCGGTTGACCGGGGAATGGCAGCATTTGGTTTCTTCAAAATGTTATGGATTGTGATATTCTTACTCGGTGTGCAGTGGATTGGTGAGGAATATCGGGAGAAAATGCTTGCAATGATTCCGTATATCGGTGTGGTACAGTGTCTGATCGGATTTGTCGGATATTTCATACCATATTTGCAGGAGCATTTGTATCTGAATGACCGGCTGGGTGGATTCTTCCAGTATCCCAATACTTTTGCGGTATTTCTGCTTGCAGGTGTTATCATTTTATGTGAGAAGGACAAAATGACCGTCCGGGATTATGTGTTTACGGCAGTGCTGATGGCGGGAATTGGGATGACAGGGAGCCGGACGGTATTTGTTTTGACGGTACTGGTGTATCTGATTGTGCTGATCCATCGGAAAAATGCAGGCTTGCTTGTGGAAGGCATTGTGTTTGCAGTTCTCTTAGGTATTGTTCTGTTTGTCAGCAAAGATGCATCAGGTATTGGCAGGATCACGACATTATCTTTGAAGGAATCAACGTTTGTAGGAAGATTACTCTATGCGGCGGATGCGTTGCCGGTTCTGTTGAAACATCCGTTTGGTATGGGATACCTTGGTTATTATTACATACAAAATGAGATTCAGACAGGCGTGTATACCGTGCGATATATTCATAATGACTGGCTGCAGATCGGGCTGGATATCGGCTGGATTCCACTGGTTCTTTATGGGGTTGCGATCGTAAAAACATGGATTGGCAAGAGTGTAAGTATTCGGAATAAGATGATTCTTGCGGTGCTGTTTTTGCACGGATTGTTTGATTTTGATGCGCAATATATGTTTATATTCCTGATCATTTTGCTGATCATGAGCGAAGCGGAATGGAAATGGATTCCGGAACGCTATCAGACATTACGGGTGCGTAAGAACACATGGGCGGCAGTTGTCGCAGTTTTTGGTGTGGCTGTCATTTATCTGACCATTCCACTTATGGCGGCTTATTTTGAACATCCGGATATTGCGGTTAAATGGTATCCGTGGTATACGGAGGAACAACTGAAACTGCTCTCGGAATCCGAGGATGTGGATGAGGTAGATGCCATGGCGGATAAGATTCTTGCGCGAAATGATACCTGTGCATTGGCATATCAGGCGAAGGCGACTGTTGCATACTGTTACGACGATTATGCGGACATGATCCGGTGGCAGAAGGAAGCAATTGCAAGAGATTATTTTAACTATGATGTGTATGTGGACTATGCATCCATGTTATATGATGGAGCGGAACAACTTGGTGATACGGATCCGGAACTGGCACAGGAATGTATCGATGAGTTAAAAAACATACCGGATTATCTCGAAGAGGCACAAAGCAAGGTGAGCCGGCTTGGAACAATGATCGATGAACAGCCGCAGTTGTCAGTAGACGATACGCTGTCAGAATTATTAAATGCGGTGGAATAAAAATATCTGAAACTTTTTACATGTGCAGTGCATCTAATGTATGATTCACAAAACAGAAGGAGGGATTACATGAAAAGCCTGGTAAAAAAAGCAATGGCAGGTAATAAGGATGCATTTGCACAATTGATGGAAATGAATGCCCAGAGCATGTATAAAGTAGCGAGAGCTTATTTTACAAGTGATGCAGATGTGGCAGACGCGATCAGTGAGACGGTGCTGATCTGCTTTGAGCAACTGGATACATTGCGTAAACCGGAATATTTTAAAACCTGGATGATACGGATCCTGATCAATCAATGTAATGGGATGATACGGCAGGGAAGAAGAGAAGTAGCATATGGAGAGATTCCGGATATTATGGGGGAGCAGTCGGAATATGCATTAGCAGAATTCAAAGATTTACTGGAACGGTTAGACGAGAAATATCGTCTGATCCTGATACTCTATTATGTAGAAGAATTTAAGATTGCAGAGATCGCAAAGCTGTTGGATCTTCATGAAAATACCGTGAAGACACGACTACGGCGAGGCAGAAACAGTCTGAAACAGGAGTATGAGAAAATGAATTTAAAGGAGGCAGGCATATGAGACATCGATTAACAAAACAACGGGTAAAAAAGATATTGCAGCGGGATATTGAGGTTCCGGTTATTGTGACTGAGCAGATGGCAGCGGCACTTCATACGATAAATGCGGAATATGATGAAGAAGAAAACCGCAGAGAGATTGCACATTATAATAAGGTGCATCGATTCAAACAACAGGTTGCCATGGTTGCACTGATCTGCATTGTGGGACTAGGCGCAACTGCGACAGCAATCGAGGCGCGCAGATGGAATGAAAAAGCGGCAAAAGTATGGAATGCAGATGAGACGTTGCAGAATAAGACATTGGAACAAAATATTGCGCAGATGCCGGACATATCCGTAACCGATGCAGGGGTCACGGTATCCGTAGCACAGATCGTGACAGATGGATTTGTGGAGCGGGTGTTGTTTAAGGTAGAAGTACCGAAGGATGTGGAAGTTCGGGAAAAAGGACAGCATTTGGAATTTGGAACGTATACATTAACGAGCAGCGGCAATACGGGGGAAACTCTGGGAGCGAATGGAGGAGCCTTTAAACCGTGGCTGACAGAGGAGAATGTGTATTATTTTGATGCAGACATACAACTTCAAAAGGAAAATGCATTACAGGGGCAATCACTCACTTATACATTTTGCAATTTGTGTGAATATGTGAAAGGGGAGTCCGATACATTAGTGGAGGGAAGATGGCAGTTGAAGATTCCGGCGGAGGTTCAGGAATATGCCATGTCTATGACGAAGACATATACAAAGTCGTTAGATTTAGGAAGTGAGGATGTCCATATCGATGAGGTAATACTTTCTCCGATGGAGATAAATGCAACCATGTCATATCATGGGCGGATTCTGGAAGAATCAAAGAAATATGATGATAGGTATTGGGAATTTCTTCCGTGTGTATCGAAGATCGTAATGAAAGATGGTACAGAGATACCGGTTGAGAAAGGTTTTACCGTGCATGATTATAAAATGGCAAACGAGAAGGATGCGGAAGCGGTGGAAGCAATAAAAGATCCGGCAAAGCAGATGAAACAGTATCGTGAATATGAGGATTGGATCGTGACGGCAAATCTTGATTTGTTGCAGACCGTGCAGGATATAGAGGATGAATCAATCGGATTGATCGATCCGGATGAGGTGCTGGCAGTTGTATTTACTTATGGTGGAAAAGAATATTCGTATACTATTCCGAAATCAAATTAATAGAATATAAGTTGCATAAATTCATACAAATATAGTACAATAAAAGAAAAACAATGAAAGAAACAACCGACAATTATAAGAATAAGCGAGGTGTTGGTTATGGGTACGTTAGAGCAGAAGAAATTAAATAAAGAAAAAAGAGATTTGTTGCAAAGTATTGATCGTGGAATTGAGGATATGAAAGCTGAAAGGGAGTTATCTGTTAGAGAGGCGTTTCAGAAGATTACGGAGTTACGAAATGAGAGAAGACGGACAAGAGCTTGAAGTTGTTATGACATGGGAAGCGATATATGATGTAACAGATATTGCTGAATATATAGAGATGTGGTTTGGAATAAATAGAGCAGACCAATTTCAAGAACAGATGTATCATGCGATACAAGAACTGGGATATTCAGCATGAATATTGGGAATGACGCATATACAATATCGAGGTTTTGATATATACCAGAAAATATTTAGTCCATCTATTATATTTTATATAATAAAGGATGGAAAAGTTCATATTTTAAGAGTGTTGAGACATGAAAGAGATTGGGAAAAAATATTAAAAGAGCAATCAACATATACATATCCCGATGATAATACTGATAAGGAAAAATAGATAAGAGACAATTCGCAAATATAAAGTGAATTGTCTTTTTTTATGAAAAAAGTACTTGAACATTTATTTGGTATATGTATAATAATAGACAAATGGACAATATAAGTTGTTTTATTTGCACATTGACAAAACCATGTGGAAATGCCGAATGACATGTTCAATGTAAGGAGGATACGATTATGACCTATGAAGAAGTATTTCAGCAATTTAAAGACCGATTTAAGGATACAGATGTCAGTAAGATCAAGGAACATCTTGCTTACCAGTTCGATATTACCGGAGAGGGAGCAGGTTCCTTCTATGCGGAAGTAAAAAATGGCGAGCTGTTCATTGAACCATATGAATATTATGACCGGGATTCCCTGTTCGTTTGTTCTGCTAAGACATTGTTCCAGATCGTAGATGGCAAGACAGATCCGATTGCAGCGTTTACACTTGGAAAGCTGAAAGTGGAGGGAAGTGTTGAGAAAGCACTCAAAATCAAAGAATTAATTAACCCTTGCACAGCGTAAGGATTGC
>HF987843.1:19844-38818 GCA_000431135.1 Clostridium sp. CAG:590 | reverse complement strand
ACTGATACTACACCCTAAATATTTCGCACATCCGTCCCTTACGCTGTGCAAGGGTATATAAGTTTACTTGGTTCCGAAGATTCGATCTCCTGCATCACCAAGACCCGGCATAATGTATGCATTTTCATTCAAACATCTGTCAAGATGTCCAACATACAGATGAATATCCGGATGTGCTTCCATCAGACGGTCAATTCCTTCCGGTGCAGCAATAATACACATAAACTTAATGTTCTTACCACCTCTTGCCTTAATGAAATCCACAGCAGCAACTGCAGAACCGCCGGTTGCCAGCATTGGATCCACAACAACAATTGTACGCTGATCAATTGGATGTGGCAATTTGCAATAATACTCTTCCGGTTCATGTGTCACTTCATTTCTGCAAAGTCCGATATGACCTACTTTGGCTGACGGAACTAGCGTTAAGATTCCATTAACCATACCAAGTCCGGCACGAAGAATCGGTACAACCGCCAACTTCTTACCTGCAATCATTGGTGTCATACAGGTCTCAATCGGTGTCTTCACTTCCACATCTTCTAATGGCAGATCACGCAATGCTTCAAATCCCATTAACGTTGCAATCTCTTCTACCAGTTTACGAAACTCATTGGTTCCGGTTCTCTCATCTCTCAACATAGAAATCTTATGCTGAATCAGCGGATGATCTAATATTGTTACATTCTCTCTCTCCATAATTACACTCCTTCTCTCCGTTTTCATTCTCGTTCTATATTAAAGTTTGCAAAATACTTTACCCTATTTTATCTATTTCTATAATATAAATCTCTCTTGTTACAAACATCCTACTTTAAGGGCTTTGGCTCTTTACCCTCTACTACTTCCTCCGTAGAAAAATCCGGCAATACCGCATTTAAAATGATACCAACCAACGAAGCAACTGCCAGACCGCTCAAGCCAATGGTCACTTCACCAATTGTAATGTTGATTGCACCTGCCGCACTATACTTAATACCAATTGACAACACCAAGATCAGTGCTGCAATGATAACATTTCTTGACTCCTTGAAGTCTACCTGATTCTCAACCACATTACGAACACCAACTGCTGAGATCATACCATATAATACGATTGAAATACCACCACAGGTTGCTGCCGGCATAGAACTGATCACTGCTGCAAACTTTGGTGAAAATGATAACAACACAGCAAAACATGCTGCAATCCGGATCACCCTTGGATCATATACACGGGAAAGTGTTAATACACCCGTATTCTCTCCATATGTTGTATTGGCAGGCGCTCCAAACAGGGAAGCCACCAAAGTTGCCAGACCATCACCAACCAGAGTACGATGAAGTCCCGGATTTTCCAAGAAATTCTGACCAACCGTAGAAGAAATCGCTGCGATATCTCCAATATGCTCCATCATCGTAGCAATCGCAATCGGCATGATCGTAATGATCGCCGTGATCATTAAAGAAGTATCTGGTGCTTCGAAAATATGGAATACCGTATCCTGCATAGCAAATGGTGCTCCAAACCAGGCTGCTTCTTTCACTGCCGTAAAATCCACATCACCAAATGCAACCGCTGCCGCATAGGAACCAACTGCACCTAAGATGATTGGAATAACGCGGATCATTCCCTTACCCCAGATGTTGCAGATTACAACGATCAGGATAGCCACTAACGCAACAATCCAGTTTGCGGAACAGTTATCCACCGCAGACTGTGACAAAGTCAATCCGATTGAGATAATGATCGGTCCGGTTACAACCGGTGGGAAGAACTTCATAACCTTCTTGATTCCGAAAATCTTGATCAATGCGGCTAACACAAAATATAACAATGATGCAAATACAACACCAAAACAGGCATATGGAAGAAGTTCCCGTTCTCCATTCGGTGCAATGGCACCATATCCTGCCAAAAACGCAAAGGATGAACCTAGAAATGCCGGTACTTTTCCTTTGGTCAGAAAATGAAATAATAAAGTTCCTAATCCTGCAAACAAAAGAGTTGCAGAAATGCTTAACCCTGTAAGCTGTGGTACTAATACCGTAGCGCCAAACATGGCAAACATATGCTGGAGTCCAAGAATTAACATCCTTGGTACACCAAGCTGTCTTGCGTCATAGATCGCTTCTTTGTTGATTGTTGATTTGCTCATAATATCTCCCTTCTCTTAAGCATGTCGTGACAACAACGTTTCTCCCTCGGCATCTTACCTCTTATGTAAGGCACCCTCAAAGATTCCGTTCCTTATTCTGTCACAACTACAATGTGTTGCGTCTTCTCGCTTACGAAAACACTATATCTATCATACTTGTTAGCGTATTATATTGCAAGATAATATTCCATTATTTTTCGCCATTTTGATATTTCTCCCGATACTGTTTTACAAAGTCCTTAAAGACCTCCCAGCGGTCTTCATGTTCCACAAAATATTTTGGACAATTCTTCCCCGTCACATCATAATGCCGGATCAAATGATCCATATCCAAATGATAATAATTCATGAGCTGCGCTACTAAATACACGCAATTATTATATGTTGCATCATTAAAATTACCGGTATCATCCGGATGGCACATCTCAATCGAAATGCAGCGGTCATTAAGACTATTGGAACAATACGCCATCTCGTCACAAGGCACACACTGAATGATCTCACCCTCTAATCCGATCACAAACTGTGCACTTGCATAAGTCTCTCCGGTATCCTTCAGATTCTCAAAATAGTTACGATTCTGTTCGGCAGTTGAACCCGGATTCGCCGTATAATGAATGACCACATACTCCGGATTCGTTGACAGTGCGATCCCCGGTCTGGAATACTGGTTGACATCTAAGAATTCCTCCGTAATAGGAAGATCCGGGAACTGTTCTGCTACGCCGGCAAGCGGAGGTACCTGTATCACTTCTTCCGTTGTTGCAACCTCCGGTTCTTTGTGCATTTGCCGGTAGTAGTATCGAAAAGAATAAATCACCGCAAACAACACAAAAAAGGCAGAAATGATAACAACCCCCGTTGCCAAAAGCCGCCGTTTCCGCTCATTTACACGGATTGCTCGCCCTGTTCCACTCCCTGCCCGTCTTCTATTCGTGTTGGTTTTATAAAATCTCTGATATCGTTTGTTCATTCTTGTCACTTCTCTATCTTACGATTGTATATTCAGTAATGTTTTTGCAACATCACTGTAATCGGATCATAGTCACTCTATGTATCGTATTTGTATCATTTATTGAGCACTCTGTAATCCTTCGTTAATCCGATGGATCGTATAACTCCGGTCTTCCTCTGGCTGCAATTGTTCAATCAGCAATAGCTTGTCTTTGCGTGTCAGTTGTTTGATTGCCCATTCCCGCTGCATTGCCTCCTGTTTCGTCGCAAACACTTCATAATATACTAAATGCACAGGAAGTCTTGCTCTGGTATATTTGGCGCCTTTTCCATTATTATGATTCATGATCCGTTCCTCTAAATGATTCGTCCAACCGGTATATAAGCTTCCGTCTCCACATTCCACTATATAAGTGTATGCTGTTCCTTCCATCGTATCCTTTTTCTCCTATTATAAAGTCCTGAATCGGCTGTGGCACTCCTGTCACCGGCAAAAATGCACACCTTATTTGTATTTTCTCACAAATGCGCGCAAATGACAATGATTCTGTAATATATTCAGGACGAATTTTCTATCGACTGATGAGGCAATCTATATCCTTATTGTATGCAAGAGAGGGGAATGTGTTCCTGTTGATTCATTACAAATCATTGAATTTTAACGGGTTCTGCTCACATTAATTATAGTACATTACATTTTTTCCGACCTGAATTTAGTGTTTTTATACACTTTTTCCGACCTCAAAAGAAAAGAGCCGGATAATCGGCTCTCTCAAATATGTTTTGAAAATATTTTTTCTACCTGCTTCACCCAAATGTTCCGTAAAAGTAATATCTATATCTTCTGAAAAACGATCAATTACTTGAAAAGCTTTCGAAATTCTCTATTTTTATACAAGTACATGATCCAACTCCAATTCATAATAATATTTAAATGTTGCCTTCGGATACTTTCTAATATAACAATCAACGTCGTTTCTTTTGATTCCGTGAATCGCTATATATTCAGCAAACTTCTCCTTTGCCTCTACATATGAATAATCAAGGTAAGCATCAAGATTTTTTAAGAGTTCCAGCATTTGTAATACATATACATATTGCTGGTTCAATACCGACTTTGTGATGTTCCCTCTTCCCAGCTCTGAAAAAAAATCGGTTCTGCTTCTTTATAATGTTGTTTGATATAATCATATAACATAGTCATCCCTCTTCTTAATGTTTTAGATATTGCATATCTATTTTATTAAGTATGTTATATTTTATGACTATAATCGTGTCAATCTTATTCTTCCACTTGCATAAAACTAAGTCCTTTTGCGTTCCGCTCTCATTAGGCTGCGACATATAACCTCACCCCTTCTCTATTTACATTAGAGTAGAACGGATAATTGTCAACCCATTTACGATAATGTTCTTCATTTTTAGCAATTGGCTTAATATCTACATCATAGTCCATATTAAAATCAAATGTCATATCTGAAAGTTGATGTCTATATTTTTTGATATCTATATCCGACAAATCCAGCAAAATCATAATGTCAATATCTGAATCCGGGCGAAAATCACCCCTTGCATAAGAACCATATAAAATAATCTGCCTCAAATGGGATCCATATATATCATGTATATTAGAAACATATAGTTGTATCAATTGTTGCATTGTCTGTGGCATATAAACACCCCCTTGGAGATTAATATTATATTTTATGCGTTATTAACCGCAACAAAAATATCTTGCGTAAATTACAATCTACTAAAAAATATATATCATGTAGCAAATTACATATTCATCGAAAGCGGCAGTCTGTTTGCTTTCAATCCTTCAAATACAATTCCCCTTCATCCAGTTTAGCATTCAATAATGTCATAAAATACTTCTGTAATCTGCTTTTCCGTTCATTAAAAAACGCTTCTGTCGGCACACGATAGTTCCCCGTCTTAATTTGCGAATAACTATCACTATTCAGCATATTCCTAATCTCCTGAATCATCCAATGTCCCGGACGCATATTGTCATAATATTCCAGACCGTCTGCCAATGGCTTGTTATCTTTTTCATTATTATTTTCATAATCCAATATCATAAAATTCCCAAGACCATTTGTATATTTTTCTCTCTCCTCATTGGGATCATTGGGCATAAAATACTTCTCCACATTCACCTTGTCATAGTTATTTGCTTCTAAATGATCTAAATGTAATCGTTCCGTCTTGAAACTATATGTCGTTGAACATGTTTTTAACGTCTGATCAACCTTTTCCATTCGGAATAAATTAATCAACAATATCTTAATTTTCAAATCTTCAATAGGTTTACTATACATCCAATTTGAAGTCCAATTCTTGAATTGTTCTTGTGCTTCTTCCAGCAAAACATTTTTTATCTCATATGAATCCAAATCATACTTATCAACATACACTCTTGCAACAATATTCTTAGCCACTTCCCTTGGAATCTTATAACCATCCGCATATAATGCTATTTTCCAAAGCTTATGTGACCATACATGGATATCTCGAAAATCCTCATTCTCATGATTTTTATCCTTTGCAATATGTTGAACATACTTCTCAAAATCTTCTATTGTGACTTCCTGCTCATTAGATTCACAATACATAAAATATTTCTTAATAATCAGATTTACAAGTGCAGGCATTACCCCTTGTAATTTCAATGCATTCAGCAAATGAAAAGTCTTATACGTAATAGATTTCTCCATATCACATTCTGCCTTAAGTGCTTCTGTTGCTGCATTATTTACCGGCAAATCAAATGTACTGATTATAATTTTCACCATTTGGTAAATACGAATATCGCGTAACACTTTATCATATGTATAAGGAGCATTTTGTTTATTGTAATGACAATCAAAATATTTTTTCTCTAATATCTCTCTATATTTTTCAACCTTGTTAATAAATACATCTTCATCCGCAGTCAGATAAATTGTTCCCAGATAAGAAATCAACTTAATCTTTGCATCCGGCAAATCTCTTGAAAATACCTTATCCCCCCATATTTCATCCAATTCCTGTATTCTTGTATCTATATCATCATCATTATCGTTAGATTTCGTACAATATTCTTTATAATAAAGATTTTTAATAAGATCTAAATCTTCAATCTTCATTGCACGATCATTTAGCACCTCAAACAATGTATAGGCATCTCTTTCATTTCCTGTCATAATCATGCAAAAATTAATATTATAAATCATCTCTGAAATGCCATCAATCATTTTCTTAACCATATCCAACGGATCTTTTGCATCTTTTTTTACACTATTATAAACACAGTTAAATTGACATTTTACTGCTTCAATATAACTTGACAGACATGTTTCTTTCTTTGCGTCATAATCCACATGAATCTCCGGATTTTTGTCTTTTGATACAATTACCACAATCCTTGACAATGCATCTTTTATATTCTTATTGAATGTTTCCCGACTATAACACAATGCCAATTTGTCTCCAGCCAAAAAACCAGATAGTTTTGCAATATACTGTGAATAATATTTCCGCATATCTGATAAATCTTTAACCGGCAACGATACTACCGTCTCGTATTGTTGTAACAAATGACCATATACCGATTCCCAAAGCTCTTTATCTTTATCAGTAATTGTCTCCATTTCATCCAAAATCGTTTCATTAACCCGCTCAATCGCATTCGTATGCTTATGACCAAATAGTTGCCCATAACTTTGTGCAAAATCTGTCAATACACTTTCTCTTATAATTCTCCTTACACTTAATAATTCCTGAATATACGAACGTAACAACAGAAAGCGAAGATAATTCATCAAAAATACAGTCGTTAATCTTTGCTGTCCGTCAATCACGTCATGTCTATCCGTTCCTCTCGCATTCTTAACCAACACAACCGATCCGACAAAATATTTTGCTGCCTCATCATCTGTCTTGTCTTCCGCTTGATTCTCTGCCTTATTCTTATAAAAATCAGAGATTAAATTGCTCACCTGTTCTTCCGTCCACTTATAAGGGCGTTGGTAATATGGAATATTAATACATAACGGAACCTCGCCCTTTCCTCCAATATCCTTACATAAGTCAATAATGTTACGAATCTCTGCTCCTTTTAAATCCATAATAATTCCTCCTTTGTCTTCTCCTTACTACTCCTCCGCCAGTTCCTTCACCGCGTCAATCAACGCATCCACATCCTCTTTTGTCGTAAAACAGCCAATACTTGCCCGGACTACTCCCAGACTGTCTTTATCTTTGAGATATTTATGAATCAATGGTGCACAATGATACCCCGTACGAACTTCAATCCCATAATCCTGATCCAATATCATTCCGACTTCATCTGACTTGTATCCCTCGATATTAAATGCGACCATACTAATATGACGATTTCGGTCAGATGGCAAATATAATCGAATATGCGGTACATTTTCCAACCGGGACACCAGATACTGCGTAAGCTCCCGTTCCTGCCGCTCTACCTGTTCATGCTCCTGCAGATAAGAAAGACCGGCTCGCAATCCACTGATCGCCACCACATTCGGGCTCCCCGGTTCCCATCGTTCTTCTCCGTCCGGCATGTCAAGATTTAATGAATCTGTCCCGGTACCGCCATACAAAAAGGAGTGTAACGCCATACCTGTATTATTTACAAAACCAGCCACCCCAAATGGTCCATACATCGTTTTATGACCGGCAAACACAACAATATCGATATCCCCATTCCTGACATCAATCGGAAGCAGGCCACATGATTGTGATGCATCCACAACAATCTTTGCTCCATGCGAACGTGCCATCCTGCTCACTTCCTCTATCTCCAATATATATCCTGTCACGTTACTCACATGACTCATAAATATATAAGCAGGTGGATTCTTTACAAATGCATATTCCGTCTTATCCAGATCAATCTGTAACCGTTCCTCTGATATCGGTAATTCCAGAATCGAGAATCCCCATTTTTTCTGATATGCATGCAGGGTTCTTGCAACTGCATTATGTTCAAACGGTGAAATATATACCACATCCGAATCTTTCCATTCAATTCCACCGATCACCAGATTCATGGCAAGCGTTGCCGATGCCGTAAATACCACTTTTGCCTCCGTCTGCGCCTCGACAAATTGAAGCACCTGTTGCTTGGTCGCCTCAATCAGCCGGCTTGCCTGCCTTGCATTCTCATATCCACCTCTTCCGGCATTTACCCCTAGCAGTCTTGCCGTTTCGTCCATCGCCTGATAGACATCCTCCGGTTTGGGATATGTTGTTGCCGCGTTATCAAAATATCGTCTCACATTCATCCTCTCCCCTGCCTTATCCATCTGTATCCTAACTTAATAAATGATCTAACATAGCTACTAATACACTAACCTTCTGATTCACTTCCAATGTATCGCCAAATTCATCCATTGCCTCTTCCATTGCATTTTTGAGGAAATAACTGGTGCTGTCATCCTCCGTCTGAAAGAACTTCTTTACCCGTTGTCCGTGACTATTCGTAAACTCTATACTGTTCTGTCCCTGTGCATCCGTTATATCCACATCCTGCATACCTTCTATCTCCATACGGATGTTGCGCATCGCCTCGGTGTACTGTGTAAGGGAATCCGGATTCCAATCTTCCACATACACATCAATCACTAATTTGGAAAGTTTACTGATGATCTGTTCCTCATCATGCGAATTCAGATGCTCCACATAACTCATAAATCCACTGATCTGTGTATTATGCAGATAACTTTTTGCCTGTTCACTCTGTCTGTCGTACCAGTCTTTCAGACAATTATTGATATTATCCACCTTGCTGCCTCCAAAGATCTCTTTTGTTGCACAAAGTGCCTGTTGTTTCATCTTAGACAGCATTGCATCCATTTCATTTTTAACTTTGGTTAATATTGCAACACATTCTGCGATATCATCCATTGAACCGCTATCTCCCATAACCGCCAGTGGAATATCGGCAAAAAGAAAATCTCTAGCATTCAGTTCAAATTTCTGTAATTTGCGATTAAACAATTGAATGATCCGGCATTCCGCTTTCCCAAAGTTCAAATGATACTGCTCATTTGCAATATGCTCATAATCCGCAATCTTTACGCACTGTGGCAGACTTCTATACCAGCGCCGGAGCTGCAACACAATCTGTTCTAAACGGCTGCCTGTCGAACCGGTCTCCTGCTCACCTGAGAATAATTGTTCCAATCCTTCCAGATACTGTTCTTTCTGAATTGTTGCAACCTCTACATATAATTCGTATTCCGCAGGATTCCGGTTGATATTATTCAACACATTACAATCCAGCGACAATTCTTTGCCATTGGTATAGATCACCGGCATGTCCATTAACTCTGCAAACACCTTTGCAAGAAAAATCGGGATCACTCCACGTCTCACACCATACGGCTCCCCCTGTAATATCTGATACAGGATTGCAAAGGACTGTCTTTCCTGTGCTGCATGTTTGACAAATTCATGAATTCTCGCAAACACTTCATTTACTTCCGGCATTGCCTGCCCGTCCGCTATTCCGGTTCGCATCATAACTGCCCGGTAGATCGTTGCATCCGGTGCGGTTCCTGTTCTGTAGTCCTCACAGGATTCCCGATTGAGTATCCGAAGAAGCACTTTATCCCGTGCCTTTCGGATCTGTGTAGAGATATGTTCTCTGTTGATCGACTCATTATTCACCTTCGGAGTTGTCCCGTAATAGTTCGTAAGCACTTCACTTAAGAACACATTAAATGCTGCCTGATCCGCCATTGTTACCACATTCTCCAGCGAGTGATGAAATACCTTACACCGCCCTGCTCCCATGAGATAATCCCGTTCTAACAACACATTGATCTCATTGTTCAGATCTTCCTCGTACAAAGAAAGTTCCTGTTCTAACACCACATTATCGGTAATGAACTGCTCATCCTGCTGCATGGATTTAACCGCAGTTAATCTTCTAAGCAATGTTCCATAATACCGTGCCTTTTCCGGATACAACACCACGATCCGGTCGTCTCCTAATTGTTCTATCTTAGTGTGAAGCATTGTGATTTCTTCTGTTTCTTCCGATACGGAATCCTCTTCCGGCATACGAAGGATCGCAACAATCTTACCATCCGCAAAATCTACACCTTCCAAATCATCTGACGAGCCCTTTGCAAATAATACGTCTGCATCCGGCAATGCCAAAAACTGTGCAAAGCTCATGTATTCATACTGATAGAATCTTGTCATGGAAAATAACTGATTATAGCGCTTTGGCAGAATATAATCTAATTCCGATACCTTTTGTACCGCTTCTGCAATATTGAGATTCTTATAATTGCGATGCATGATTGTCTGAATCTCTTTTTCCACATCAACACCGACATTATTCTTAAATGTATACGTCCCCTGCGCATACCGGTATAACAGAATACCATCCCGCAATAACTGCTCTTTTGCTTCCTCATAATCTTCTACGGATAATCCTGCCGCTAACCGGATTCCCGGATCATTTGCCGGAAGTTGCTCCCGCTGCTGTACCATCAGGATCAATGCCAGTGCTTTGATCACTTTGCACGCTTTCCGGTTCTTCACCTGACTCAATGCATAATCTGCCTTCAGCCACTCATTATGGATGAATGCATTATGATCCGACTCCATAAGCAATTTGTCAAAATAGTCATAGACCAGATCCGCTCCTGCACAGTCCGTAATCTTATGTCCGGCTGCCGCTATATAATTTCGGAGGGAATGTTTCTGATTTCCTGCAATAAAGGTAAAAATCGTACGCTCATTTTGTGCGATCTTTTCACTGATCCTCAAAAGCAGATATGTTGCCGCCGGAGTCAGCGGATAACATCCATAGCCAACGATATCCTCATAATCTTCCTTACGAAACAATTCCTCATAACATGGTAAATGATATGAATCCTCAACCAGTTTGCGATAGGAGCCAATCTGATATACCTGCTGAAAATCCGGTTCCAGTTTACGGATTGCCAGCCGGATCAACTCATAATTGTTCTTCGCTGACACAACAAAAAGATTCTCTTTCAACCGCCCCTCTACTCCACGAAAGGCATCTACCCGTTCTTTTGCCAACGTCTTTCCGTATTCCCGGATACTCTTATGGGCGATCAGCGTAATGTGGAGCTGCTGCTCCAATGAGGACTTGTCTGCCAACTCGCAGAGATCCTGTATCACCTTCATATCCGCCGCAAATCCATCCCCTGAATATCCTTCAATATATTTGCTGAATTCATCAAAAATAATATAAATGCCGCCATATCCATACTCCTGGCACAGCACCTCATTTACACTTTGATATAATTCTCTTGCCTTCGTCACCAGCATTGGTTCAAATGCACTTCCGGCTGTGAGTAACGGATACTTCTCCATAAAAATGTGTAATGCTTCCGTATCCATTTTCTTTAATTTCTTTACAAGTAGCGCAACCGTCATGTCCTGTTTCTGTAACAATATTCCCAACTGTCCATAGGTATCCGGAAAATCCCGTTTCCATTCTGCAATCTTATCTACAGCCTTTGAATAATATGTATCCGGTGTCACAGATTGCAGTCCTTCTCTCTCCAACGCGCGGTAGAGTGCTTTTGCAAATGACTGATTCAAAGACTCTTCCCCGGCATCCACCAATACCGGTAACAACGGTCGGGTCTTCTTTACGGTCTGACGAACATACAATGCCGTATCTTCATCCACCTGCTGAATGCGTTCCATTGCGTCTTCCATCTGTTCCGGCGGATTCTTCTGAAACATCTGCAACAGTAACAGGATCAGATGCGATTTACCTTTTCCATATGGCCCAATCAGAATATTCGCCCGGTTATGTGTCTGCTCTGCTATATTTCTTACATATTGCCGAAGAACCTTCAACGAGGACAATGTCGGTATATATCCTGCCGCCTTATCCGGATTCTCCAGATCCAGAAACAGATTCACTGACTTCTGAAATCGATCATCTACTTGTACAACCTGCTTTAATTCCATATATTCTCCCTCTATCTATGCGTATAATATTCCCTGATCAGTTCTGACGGAGTAAATGTTCTCATCCGGTATACCATATCCAGTCCGGCAGTCCGGTTCACACTGATCCACTCCGCATTATCCAATTCATCCAGATAGCGATTCAATGCCGTACGGTTCAGATTCAACAATCTGCCGGGACTGTTATTCCCCGTCATAAGATCGTCAATCGATACACTGTCCCATTCCGCTCCAAGCATCCGGATCATGCAATACAGTACGATATCCCGATGCAATAACCTGTGATCCGGCTGTGTCTTCTGATAACCTTCTCCGGTCTTCTTTAACAGTCCCAGACCCGCAAACGGACTGATCTTCTTATCCTCCGGATCATAATTACGGTCTTTTTGGGCATAATACATACTGATCAATGCGTTACAATCATCCCGGACAGAACGTGCCGATAATTTGTCTTCTGTTGTATAAGACAACAGCCACCCAGTCATCTCCCCGATCAATTCCTCCTTGGTAAATGCATCCTCCATCTTGTGGAAGAACAGGTACCATGATGTTGCCGCTGCTTCGTTACTCACGATTCCCAAATGTACAAGCCACAGTGAAAATGTATCCTCAAAATACGGATCATACTCATACAATAATTGTCCCAATTCCGTCAGACTGCTCTCTTTTCCGGAACGCTCCGGCAAAATGCCTGCCGTCTTCATCCAATAACGGATCGCCTTCGCCATATTCGTGCCGACGCCCAATGCATCCGCACCGTAATTGTCCGTAAATACCATCGGATTATCGACAACTGCCTGTAGCCCTTTGGTCAGCCATCCTTCCCGCAATATAAATGTCTCATGTCCTTTAATCTTATATTTCTTCGCCATACAAATGGTTCCTTTCCTCATCCATATCGAGCAACACCCTTCAGAAAAATTGTGTTATGTCACTCTGCCATACAGCTTATACACCACGCTTTGTTGCCAACACTTTCTTCATATAACATCCCGCATTAAAATGCCCGACACATTCACCGCAACGGATACAGCGGTCATCGATAATCTCATAATGAATCTCTCCGTCCGAAGTCTCTTTAATGGAAATGGCATCATGCTTACAAACACCCTCACAGGCAAGACAGCCCATGCACATCTGATATTTGGTAAGCTGACATTTCACCTTTTCTTCTGCCGTACGCAGAGATCTTGCCCCTGCCAGATGCACATTGTATATAGTCACTTTCAAAGCAGAAGTTCCGATCCTGCCCTGCAATTTGAGCGCAACTTCTCCTTTCCGGTTTAACACATAGACCTCGCCCAGTCTCGCATTGCCCATCTGATAATTCAGTGTTCCAAAAGGTTTGAACAATTCATACAAAGCCATGGAAATTGGTTTGGACAGGTCATAATTAAAGGCATTTTCTTCCGTTGCACATGGAGTAAATTCCACTACTGCATTCTTCGCATACTCTAATCCGTTACCGCCCTGTCTTGCCTTCCATTTACCGGTATCCACATACACATCCGCATCCGGTTTGCCGACCGATACTGCAAAATCCACCAGCATCTGACGGAAATGTGCGGACTGTTCCGGCATATACACTTTTGACAAAAACTCGGACCACCCACTGTTATTCGGACAACACCAGCATATCCAGAAAGCACCAGAACCCGACTCTGGAATATCCCAGCCGGTATGCCCGGTTAAAATCAATCCCTGTCGTCAACAGATACAGCCACACATCAAAATCCAGCCAGTCAATGATCGGCGATACCGTGATCTGCTTGGCAATCTTCGGACTGTTCGATTCCCGGTCATATTTGCTCCGGCTTGCCGACTCGCTTCTCCGTATGCCGTAAAATGCTACAATCCGCTCTTTCTTTCCAAACAGTGTCTGAATCTTTCTTGTAATGGCTCCGGTCTTAAAGATCGTACAACACCACCGCATCACACGGCTTGGCGGACCGAGCAGCTTACACAATTGTTCAAAATCCTTGTCCTTATTTCTGGAGGAAAGCACCGGTGTTGTCGTACTATGTGCTTTCTTAAACCGTTCTACATATGCATAAGTCTCCGGAAACTCTAACGTGGTATCCCCAAAAATATGCAGGATTCTTGGATTCGCCAGTGCCCTTGTCACCAGGTCTCCCGTTACCGTTGAATCTTTTCCACCACTAAAAGACACAAACATATCCTTTGCATCATATCCCTGTGTCATATTCCGGATATAGGTAGTTGCTTCCGACACAATCTCTTCATAACGATTCTGATTCGCCTCCACAAACCACTTCATCATCCGGTCAAAATATTCATATGTATTCTCATGTGCATGAGCCTCGATCTGTTCTCTGATATGATCTGCGTCCACCTGTGCCAGCTTCTTGACCGAAAATGGAATCCGTCTGCCATTCGCATAATAACGGTTGCCCGCCGTATTCCACACCGAATCCCTGTGATACTTCATCGGTTCTCCTAATACTGCCTCCATCAGTAATCGCTCCTCCGGAAATACCGGACGAATATCCGATCCGATTCTCTTACCCGTTGCACCACACCGGCCACAGTGCTCTTCAAAAAGAGGAACCTGACAGTCCGTGCACCAGAAAATATCCGTCTGCACTAACCGTGTTCTCTCCCTGCAAACCGGACATATACTGCTCATACATTCTATATTATCTTTGTCACATCGATACGTTATCATTCTCTTCCATCCATATCTTCCGGTCGAATTCCAAGATATAAACATAATTCCAGAAACTCGCCTGCCTCCAATGTCTCTTCTGTTTCAGGAACTAACTTCTCCAAGGCAACTCCCGTATCCATCGCCACGCGTTCCGGTGAAATATGCTGCTGTGCTATATAGTTTGCCAAACGATTCGTTACCTTCATTCCTCTCCACCTTTTCTCGGAATTGTAGAATTATTTCTCACATTCTTCCATTATATTCTCATTTGCCGAGAATATCAACTAAATTAAAGTTCTTTTTCCGAGAATCAATTGACACTCCCATTTTGCTGGGCTAATATAGAAAAAAACACTGGAAATCCGCATATACTATGATAGATGGCACGTCTACAAGAACGAACCGTGAAAGGAATAAACCATGAAAAATGAACAAATCGGGAGAATGCTCCGATATTATAGAACGCTTCGAAAACTTTCTGTCCAGACCGTATCTGACAAACTAAAAGATGCCAACCTTCCTTCGGCTACAAAGACCATTTATGCCTGGGAATCCGGACGCACGCAGCCTGATGCAGATCGTCTGCTATATCTTTGTAAATTATACGAGATTGATGATATTCTGACCGAATCCGGCTATCTGCCAAAGGATGCCAGACCATTCCGTGCTACTGCGTTTGAGAAACGTCTGGTATTGGCTTACCGTGAACACCCGGAGGTTCAGTCAGCAGTCAACAAACTGTTGGAACTGGATTAAATTTGTCTTGATCATCAAGAAAATAATTGAGAAATCCGACAAATTATAGTATAGTGAATGGAGATTCATTCGAGCACGAACACATCCTGAGCCATCGGAGGTCAACATGTTAGAGAAAGCCATTGAGATTGCAGTAGAAGCACACAGAGGACAGATAGACAAAGCCGGCAAGGAATATATCCTTCATCCCATGCGGGTTATGCTACGGGGGCGGAACGATACCGAGATGATCGTTGGCATCTTACACGACGTGGTAGAAGATACCCCTATTACGATCGATATGCTGCGTTTGGAAGGTTTTTCAGAAGATATACTTACTGCCATTGAATGCGTCACCAAGCGCCGGGGCGAATCATATGGTACTTTTATCGATCGCGTTTTAACCAATCCATTGGCAACCCAGGTCAAGTTATATGATATGGAAGACAACATGAACCGCGATCGCATTCCTTATCCTACTCCTAAGGATGAAGCGCGTTTTCGAAAATACGAGAAGTACCACAAAGTGATTCTCCAACAATTAAAAGAATATCAAAAAGCAGGGCTGATATAATTCGCCCTGCTTTGTTTATTTCATAATATCATCTGTCACCCCCGGGGTGGTGTCTTATCAAAAAAACTGCCACGTCTGACCGCATCCTTACCGTACTTCTCCCGGATAGAATCCAGTGCCGTATCCAGATTATGTTTCTTATCATGACTGTCCATGTCAAACAGATTCAACTGCCGGTTTCCTGCATCCTCTACTTTATTCGCGGTCACACCGATCAGACGGATCGGCGAACCATCCCACAATTCATCAAACAATTCACATGCGACAGCATAACATTCATCTGTTACATCCGTTGGTGACAGCAGCGTCCGCTGATGTCTGCGCACCACAAAATTACTGTCTTTCAATTCAACCGATAGCACCAACGCCTGCACATGATCCCTGCGCATTCTGCTGCATACCGACTCACACAGCTTCATGATCGTATGATATGCTGCCTCGCTCTCTTTGATATCGTATGGGATGGTTGTTGAATTCCCGTATCCCTTCTGCACCGCTTCCGTACGATCTTCTAAAGTCAGATCGATCCCATTTGCAAAATTATAGATAACCTCCCCATGACTTTTAAAATGCGACCGCATGACCGCAAGATCGCACCTTGCAATATCCCCGATCGTATGCAACCCGAGCGAATGTAATTTAGCCGCAGTTGATTTTCCTACATAGAACAGATCTTCTACCGGAAGCGGCCACATTTTTTCCCGAATCTCATCCGGAAATAATGTATGTACCCGATCCGGTTTTGTAAAATCACTTGCCATCTTCGCCAACAGTCTGTTCGACGATATTCCAATATTGACCGTAAATCCTAACGTATCCCTGATCTCATCCTTTAACCGGTATGCAAATGTTACCGGATCCCCATACAGACTGTACGTTCCGCTCATATCCAAAAATGCCTCATCAATAGAATATTGATCCACGACCGGTGCATATGTTCTGAACAATTCCATGAGTTTTCCGGATTGTTTCTTATAATATTCGTGATGTGGCGTATACCGGACCAATCCCGGACATTTCTTCATTGCTGATATAACCGGTTCTCCCGTCTGTATTCCATATTTTTTAGCTGACTGGGACTTCGCCAGCACCACCCCGTGACGGGTACTGATATCTCCTCCGATAATCGCATCCTGTTCCCGGATATCCTCCGTGCTGCCGAGTTTTTCCATCTGATATAATGCCTCCCAGCTCAAGAATGCATTATTCACATCAATATGAAAATATACCGGATCTGTACTTTTTCTATTCTCCAACAATATCATCTCCAAATTTCTGTTTCCGAAAGCTGAAACGTATGCTATACTAACAATAGCATAATAACGCATTTGTTAGCAATTGCAAAACTATATAATATATAAGAAAGAGGGACAAGAACGAATGAACACTACATGTAAACAGATTATCTTAGATGGTGCACCTGTCATTGAAATGAAAGCCGGCGGATATCTTGCCATTATTGCTCCAACCGTAGGAAGCAACATTACGCGGCTCCGTGACTGCAATAAACACATCGAGATTCTCCGTTACCATAAGGAGCATCCGATGAGAAAATTAGTATCCAATCCGGAAACTTACGGGCTGCCGACTCTTTATATTCCAAACCGTCTTAATCACGGTGTCCTAAAGGTAAGCGATGCAACTTATCAATTTCCGGTTAACGAGAGCCGTTTCCAGAATTATCTCCACGGATTCCTTCATAAGAGAAATCATTCTGTTATCGAAGCATCCACTGATGGTGATAAGGCAATTGTAAAGACACAGTATATCTATGATGAAAAAGATCTATATTTTGAATATTACCCTGTAAAATTCCAGGCAGATTACGAGTTCATTTTAGACGCAGATGGTATGCACTACAATTTCACACTGACGAATCTTTCTGACAAACAGATGCCATATGGTGTATGTAACCACGCATCTTTCAAAGCCCCATTTACACGCAAGGGAAAAGGAAAAGATATCCGTTTACAGCTTCCGATCACCAAACGCTGCATCTTAAATGACCGCCAGCTTCCAACCGGTGAAGTAAGAGACTTAAGTGCTTATGATGAGCAATACCTGAACGGAACCAAATTAGTCAACAAGTCTCCGATCAATAATGACATGTATGTAATGAAGACCGGTGAGCTGGACGGCAAGCCATTTTATGGTGCCATCATGACCGATAAGGCAACCGGAAAACGGATCTGCTATGAAGTAGATGAGACTTTCAAATTCTTCATTGTATGGAATGACCGCGGAACCAAAGATTATTACTGCCCGGAACCAATGTCCTGGATGATCGATGCTCCAAACCTTGACTTACCGGCAGATGTGACCGGTTATATCGAGCTTGCTCCAAACGAAAGCAAGACCGTTTCCGAGCATATCTTCACTGCATAATTCATTTACAGACACAGGAGAGATAAATTGCCATTTACCATAAAATGTACCAAAACAAAGTGATTTTTCTTGTGTTCTATCGTCATTTATACTATAATATATCCATACGGCTTTTTTCTAAGGCAATGGGGATTTGTGCCTTAGATCTGGGGGAGAAACCACCATTAGCCCATCACATGAAAGAGAGGTATTACACACATGAAATTTGGTTACTTTGATGATGCCAACAAAGAATATGTCATCACATCGCCAAGAACTCCATATCCATGGATCAACTACCTGGGCAATCAGGGATTCTTTTCATTAATTTCAAACACAGCAGGAGGTTACAGTTTCTACAAAGACGCCCGTCTTCGTAGAATTACCCGTTATCGTTATAACAACGTACCAATCGATATGGGCGGACGTTATTTTTACATCAATGATAATGGCACCATCTGGAATCCGGGCTGGTCTCCGGTCAAGACAGAGTTAGATGCCTACGAATGCCGTCACGGTATGGGCTATACAATTATTACCGGTAAGAAGAACGATCTGAAAG
>HF987843.1:0-19778 GCA_000431135.1 Clostridium sp. CAG:590 | reverse complement strand
CAGCAGGTAGTTCTTACAAACGAAGGCACTTCTGAAAAGTCATTCTCTTTATTCTCATTTGAAGAGTGGTGTTTATGGGATGCACAGGATGACTGTACCAACTTCCAGAGAAACTTCAGTACCGGTCGTGTAGAGGTTGTCGGATCTACAATTTACCACAAGACAGAGTACAGAGATCGTCGTAATCATTTTGCATTCTACACAGTGAATGACACGATCGACGGATATGATACAGACCGCGATTCTTTCATCGGTCTTTACAATGGATTCCATGAGCCACAGGCTGTTCTTGCAAACAAGGCAAACGATTCCTTTGCAGATGGCTGGTCTCCAATCGCTTCTCACTTCAAGAAGATTACACTTGCTCCGGGCGAGTCTAAGACTTTAGTATTCATTCTTGGATATGTAGAGATGCCGGTAGATCAGAAGTTCGAAGCAGACGGCAAGACGATCAACAAAGAAAAAGCACTTGCCATGATCGAGAAATATAACACAGCAGAGAAAGTTGCTGCCGGTCTGGCAGAATTAAAGGATTCCTGGAATAAGCTTCTCGGTATCCTCAACGTATCTACTCCGGATGACAAGGTTGACCGTATGGTTAATATCTGGAATCAGTATCAGTGTATGGTTACATTTAACCTTTCACGTTCTGCTTCTTACTTTGAGTCAGGTATCGGTCGTGGAATGGGATTCCGTGATTCCAACCAGGATATTCTCGGTTTCGTTCACCAGATTCCGGATCGTGCAAGAGAAAGAATTATTGATATTGCATCTACACAGCTTCCGGATGGCGGATGTTATCATCAGTATCAGCCACTTACCAAGAAAGGTAATTCTGATATCGGTGGAGACTTCTCCGATGATCCATTATGGATGATTCTTTCTGTATCTGCATACATCAAAGAAACAGGTGACTGGGGACTTTTGGATGAGATGGTTCCTTATGACAATGATGACGCAAAAGCAAAACCAATGCTTGATCATTTAAAGGCTTCTTTCTATAAGATTGTTAATAATTTAGGACCGCACGGACTTCCTCTTGCAATGAGAGCTGACTGGAATGACTGTATCAACCTTTCATGCTACTCTGATACACCGGGCGAGAGTTTCCAGACTTACACAAACCCTAAGTTTGCTGCAGAAGGTGGTTACTCTAAGATTGCCGAGTCTGTTATGGTGGCTACATTATTTACATATACAGGTCCAAACTATGTGGCAATTTTGAAGCATTTAGGCAAAGACGACGAAGCGGCTGCTGCACAGGCAGAGATCGATAAGATGAAGAAGAACATCATGGAATCTGCATGGGACGGCGACTGGTTCTTAAGAGCTTATGACGCAAATGGCGAGAAGATGGGCTCTAAGGAATGTGAAGAAGGTCAGATTTTCATCGAGCCACAGGGATTTGCTATTATGTCAGATATCGACGAAGAAGCAACAAAGAAGACATTAAAGGCAGTCGATGACAGACTGAATACTAAGCACGGACTTGTTTTGAACAATCCTGCATATACCAAATACTATGTTCAGTACGGTGAGATTTCTACCTATCCGGGTGGATACAAAGAGAATGCCGGTATCTTTACACATAACAACGCATGGATCATCTGTGCTGCTGCTTATGCCGGAGAAGGCGATCAGGCATTCAAATACTATTCAGAGATCGCACCTGCATTCACAGAGGAGACTTCTGATATCCACAAGACAGAGCCTTATGTATACGGTCAGATGATCGGTGGTAAGGATGCCGGTTCCGATATCGGACAGACAGGTAAGAACTTTGGTCAGGGCAAGAACTCATGGTTAACCGGTACTGCTGCATGGAACATGGTAGCTATTTCACAGTACATCCTTGGTGTTCAGCCGGACTTCGACGGATTAAAGATTGATCCTTCTATCCCTGCTGAATGGGATGGACTTACAATCTCTCGTAAGTTCCGCGGTGCAACCTACGATATCAAGGTTACAAACCCGGATCATGTATGTAAGGGTATCAAGAGCGTAACAGTAGACGGTAACGCAATCGAGGGTAACGTTCTTCCGGTATTTGAAGACGGTAACACTCACAGCGTAGAAGTCGTAATGGGCTAATCCCCAAACAACATATAACAATAAGTGGAGCTGCCGCACGAATCCTGCGGTGGCTCCTTTTCATTTCATGCGATACGGAGGTGACGCAACATGGATTTATGCGATCAGTGTGTACATTTTGTATATGATGAAGATTGGGAATGTTATTCGTGTGATGTGAATCTGGACGAAGACGATATGGTCAAATTCCTGCAAGGACGCAATACGAATTGCTCCTTTTTCCGATTAGATGATGAATATGGCGTTGTACGCCATCAGATGTAATTCTGCACAAAAAGAAACTGCCATATAACATAGCAGATTCGATTGGATCTCACTATATATGTGGCAGTTTCTCTCTGTTACAATACGAATATTATGCTTCTACGCCATGAGCCTTCAAGTACTCGATAACATCTTCTACTGTTGCGATGTTCTCTAACTCCTCAGAAGGAATCTCAACATCATATTCTTCCTCAAGAGCCATTACTAACTCAAACAAATCTAATGAATCTGCTCCTAAATCATCCTTGAAATTGGAAGATAATTCGATCTCGCTCTCATCAACACTAAGCTGTTCAGCGATAATTTCTTTCATCTTTTCTAACATAGTATTACTTTCTCCTTTTACATTATGATTGGCCATCTGATAACTGCCATTCTTGTCAATGTTGACTATACAACATGATATATATCATGTCAAGTTATCCAATGCAAAAAATATGCAAAATTCCAAAAAATTTACATTTCATAGAAATGTGTCTATTATTCGCCATCTTCCTCGAAATAAATATGTTCAAACTCCTTAACCGGCATTGGTTTTGCAAAGAAAAATCCCTGTGCAACATCGCAAGACGATGACTTAAGGAAGTCCACATGTTCCTTAGTCTCAACTCCTTCAGCAATGACACCTAATTTCAGATCCTTTGCCATAGCGATCGTATGGCTGATCACAATCTTACCCTTTTCTGTGGATAATTTCTTATCTAAGAAATCTTTGTCAATCTTGATCGTATCGACCGGAATCTGACGGATCATATTAAGAGAGGAATATCCTGCACCAAAATCATCGACCTCCAGCAAAAATCCCATTGCCTGCAATTGTTCCAACACCTCATATAAGTCCTTCGAATCATAAAAGAACGTTTCTGTAATCTCTAACGTCAGATAGGACGTCGGAATACGGTATTTTTTGATGAGGCGTTTCCACGCGCCTACCAGATCATTATGCTGAATATGATATCTCGATATGTTAACCGACAGTGGAACAAGTTTTCTGCCTTCATCCCGCCATCTCGCAAGCGTCTTACAGGCTTCCTCCCACATATATTCATCCAATCGCAATATGAACCCATTCCGCTCAAATAACGGAATAAAATCATTCGGCTGTATCAGTCCTTTGACCGGGTGTTTCCATCTGGCAAGAACTTCCGCACCACATATCTTCCCTGTTACGAGATTATACTTCGGTTGCAAATACATCAAAAACTGTTTATGAGATATTGCAGCATTCATATCCCGCTCAATCTCTGTATTCTTAATGATCTCTGCACGATACTGTTCATCATAAAATGCACAGAAATTCATGGCATTTCCTTTTACCGTCCTGGCTGCCAACGTTGCCCGGTCGCACATCAGATTAATCGGTATTGTCACATCTTCCACAAGATAAATGCCATATGTTGTATTGACATCAAAAGAAAATGAATTCTTATATATTTCCTTCCGGATCTTCTCCACTTTCTTAATAATATCTCCCCGATTACTATACGGTATACAGATTAAAAACATATCCGAATGCACGCGGCAATACCATCCATTCTCCGGCACCCTGTCACGCAACACATTAGCGATATGTTTCAATACTTCATCGCCTGTACTCATTCCAAACAGATCATTGATCAGTTTGAACTTATCGATATCAAACGAAATGATTGCATAATGATTACTCTCATCCTCCATAATGGCACGCCCGGCATCAACATAAAAACGATTCACATTCGGGATATTCGTCAGCATATCAAATTCAGACCGGTAACGGAGCGTCTCATAAGAACGTGTTGCATCATCCACATCCTTCAACGTGCCGATCACGCGCACAATCTGTCCCTTATCATTACGTATAAACTGAATGCAGATCCGATACCATACCAACTGTCCATTATTCATACGAAGGCGGCAGGTAACTTCCCGAAAGTCATCCTCCCTGCTTGTAAACAGCATATTGTATATATCGCAATCCGGTTCATATATTAAATATTTTGCCTTATCATCTAAAAGAAAATTAATATTATGGATCTCATCTATTCCAAACTTCTCCTTAAATAACGGAGATACAGAATATGTATTCTGTGCCTTATTATATTCAAAAACCATCGTATGGAGCTGGCTTACCACCGTCTGATATAACTCTCCTGACAAGCGTAATTGTTCTTCATAGGATTGCGTCTTTGCTTCCTGATTCATTCTCGCCAGTAACAGTTCATCCGAATCTAAAATAGTATATATCATTACCGGTTGTCCTTCAGACCAATCCAGAAAAGTAATCTTAACCTGAACCGTCCGATCAAATTGTCTGAAATAATGCTCCACAATCCGATCTTTCTCCTCTGACTCCCGAAACGGACAAGTTTCACATGGAGTACCCTCACCCTCCATTGCAAGATAACAAGTTGCATTTGTCATCTGTTCACCAAAAATTGCCTTTGCCTTGGCATTTGCATAAACAACACTATAATTATTCCGATCAATTACGATCATAGCTTGTTCCGACAAATCCATAATCCGGCAGGCAAGTTCTTTTGCCTGATCTTCTTTCATAATCCACCTCATTTTCACCGAAAATCTCAGTGTTTTCTTGTTTTTCCAAGCATAATTATAACATAGTATTGACAATTTGGAAAGAAACATTATATAATAGGAAATAAGAATGATTACTATTTTGGAGGAGATATGGCTGAACAAACTACGCTCAAACGAAGTAAACAAAGAGAAGCGATTGTCGCTTATTTAAGAACACGCAAAGATCATCCGACTGCCGATATGGTCTATCAGGAGATTCGCCAAACAATTCCGAATATCAGTCTTGGAACTGTATATCGCAATCTCTCTTTATTGTCGGATCGGGGTGACATTCTTCGTCTATCCTGCGATGGTAAAACCGATCGGTTTGATGCAGATACACGTCCACACTATCATTTTATGTGCAAACAATGTGGTTGTGTTCAGGATATTGATATGCCATATCAGGAAGCGTTAGATCATCTGGCAGAGCAGACATTTTCCGGTACAATAACCGCCCATTCTCTTCTTTTTGAAGGCCTTTGCAGCGATTGTATGGATTTGTAGATAAACAAACACGATCCTTTCATTATCGCATCATACAAAACGCATACCACCTGCTCTATATTCTATCCTGAATATATCCGCAAATGGTATGCGTTTTGTCATTCAATAAACAACATCGGGTCTACCGGTGTATCTTTTTCCGTCATCTCAAAAAATAAATGACTGCCTTCTTCCTCAAAACTGTCGGTCGGATTGCCTATCGTTCCGATGGAATCACCGGCTTTGATATAGTCACCTTCCTTAACATATATCGTATCTAACTGTCCATATACCAGACTATAATCATTACCAATATATACCGTTACCAGATTGCCATAAATATCATCACTTGTAACTTTGGTAACCTTTCCCATATATGCATTCTTAACTGTTGTACCATTCCCTGCAGCGATCATCATTCCCGGATTACATTGATATTGATCTAATGTCTTAAAATACACGGTTGTCTCCATACTAAACGGAAGAATAACCTCTCCGTTGACCGGCCATGTTATTGTCTTATCGCTTGTAAAATCCAATTCTCCGGCATTCGATGTGACCGGTAATGCATCTGCTCCATTCTTCTGAAGTCCGGAACCGCTCCTAACATCGTCTGCGGCATCTTTCTCTGTCAGTTCTATGCTCTCTTGTGTACTTTCAGACGTAGTCTGCTGCCTGGTTGCCGTCTGCTGCGTGTCTGTCTGTACTTCCTCTTTCTTCGCTGTATCTCCATTGGTCTTCTCGACCTTTTGCTCTGTAATTGTCTTATAGTCGGAAGCTTTGTTCAGATCAACCTCATTACTTGCTAACCGGCTTCCATTTTGTTCCACTGTATACACAGCAACCACTGCAAGTATTGCCATTAACCCAAGTCCTAATGCTACATAAAATGCATTATCCTTTAACTTCTGTAAAAAACTTGTATCACGATTTTTCATATTCATCACCTCTACAGATATCTTTTCCATAGAAATGATTATTTATTCAATATATACTGCAAATTCTTATCTGCATATCATCATTTTTTGATCTGATAGGTCACACTCAAGGTTGTAACATTGCCAAAATCATCTTTGGCACAATACAATACAATATATGGTTCCCCCACCTGATAGGTAAGTGGGCGGCTTACAGTTACATTTACCTTGCCACTATTATCACTCGCCTCAACAAGTCCTGACAGATAATCATCATCCAACATGTTTGAAACCCGAATATCTCCCTGAAGATCGTCTTTTAAAGAAATTTTCGGTGCCTCCATATCCACATCTACTGATAACACAACCACATCCGATTGGTTTCCTTCTGAATCCTTTGCCCGATACTTTACATGGCATTTGCCAAATCCCTTTTCAAGGATCTCAGAATAATCAACCAAAACAGAATTGTCATCCATCCTATGATTCCCGTCGTATGCTATTACATTCTGCAATAACAGATCATGCAACTGTCTTGAAGAAGACACATCATATGCCCCTATCGATTGTACTGTCTGATCCACATATAATACCGGAGCCTGATCATCCTTGATGATAATGTTTGCCGTTGCCGTTCCTGTAATTCCGGTCTCATCCGTAACAGAATACTCTACTTTGTAAGTACCACATACATCCTCATCTACTTCCCCACTCACTTTCATATAGTTCGTGACATCTTTTCCCGTAGAATCTAACGCTGTCACACCTGCCGTAATATCAAAATCAGAATATCTCTCAATCTCACGATCGTACGCACCCAATATAATCGGAATATTACCCATATATGGATTCTCTCTATCCGGATCAGTCGGATCCCAGTTACCTGCCGTTCCTCCGCTTGTAATGACTGCAGATACCGGTTTTCCTAACGGTCCGTCATAATCACTTTCAAAGATCTCAACATATGTCTTCTCACTGCAATTATCATAGATCCATTTGGCATCAATAACAGATAGCCGAACACATCCTGCCGATACGCTCTGCCCTAATTTGTTATATTCTTCTATCTCTAAGTCCGCCTTATTCTGCGAAAAATACGGAACAGAATGGAAAAGGAAACTGCCCGTGATCGCTGTTGCATATTGACCATACACACCACCTTCCAGTGCCAGCCATTCCTCACGGTCTCCCAGATTAAAAATACCTTCCGGAGTGTTTCCCGTTTCGCCAACGGAACAAACCATTGCTTTTACTGGCTTGCTATAATAACCGTCTTTGCCCACTGTGTATATTGTCACTACATTCTTCGTCTTATTCACTTTTATACAATACGGAAGCCCGTTGTCCTTCAGATCAGTTCCATTATAAAATTGTGGATCCTGTTCATTAGAAGAACCATTCGTTCCTCCATCCCGGATCAATTCCCCATTATAATTCCCCAGATCAGCCGTTCCCGCTTTGTAACTTACCATGCGCGCTTTGCCGTCATAACAATCCGCTGCAAAAATAATAAGCATGCTGATCGCAAACATAAAAGGAACACTCTTTAGAAAAAAGTGGTATCTCAATCTCATTCCTCTTACCTTCTTTGTTCTTGTATTTCATCCCTGTAAACAGACATTTATATTTTATTATTTCATAAAAAGCACTATGTGTCAATGTCGTTATCACAACTCTTTATACTGTTTCAGGCTCACATTTTTCAAATAATAATCAAGTATCTGTTCCATCTTTTTTCCGTCTTTTGCCATGCAATTGGCTCCATATTGAGAAATCCCCATACAGTTTCCTTTTCCCAGACATACAATGCGAACGCCTTCTTCTTTTTCTTCCACATAGAAATTCATGGACGGTAAATGCAGCATCCTCATCGCTTCTTCTCCTGTGTATACATTCTCTGCAATTTTTATCTTTTTTACAAACCCATTCTCAGAACTTTCCTCTATTTGTATTTCTACTCTCCTATCCTTGGAATCATTTTCTTTTTCCTGAATATTCTTCTCCTGTTTATCGTTCTTATATTCAGATATGTAATTGGCAACTTCCTCCCAGGAATACTCCACTAAATTCATATAATGTTTTGCTTCCACATCCCGGTTGCTTTCCACCGACTGCAAATAAGAAATGTCCTCACCTAACACTTCTTTTGCACTTGCCGTTTTCCCAATACTTACTTCATGGTAACACGCAAGAATCAGATTTCCCTCCGCCTGTAATACCTTTCCTGCGGTATCAACCACCGCACGTTCCATTTTCTTTTCATATTTATCATACTGTCGTTCGCCCCATATTCTTTTCCTTTCTTCCACGGTAAGATACTGATATGGAATATCCTCTGCATCCTTTGTTCCTCTCTCCTGCATTTCCTTCAATATATTAGTCCGTACCAATACCGCCTGCACTTTCAACGCCTCTTCTTCATAATCCGGAGACACCACACCTGCCATTACGCCAAGCACATATTCTTCCACATCCAGCTGCTTATACAGACCATCTATCTCAATCAAAACATTCTTTCCCATCCGACAATTTTTCATATTCCGTTCTCCTTGTCCAATGGAAAGCTCCGGACTGATTCCACATACGATCACACAGATCAGACATGGCACTCCAATCATTCCTATTAAAAACAGCAAACATTTTTTCATAAAAATAACCTCTCCCACTAGTGTATGTGGGAGAGGTTGCTTATATGCCACTCTCTGCAGAATTATCCTCTTATTTGGAAGTCTTCTTAATAGGTGTCTTGCTTGGCATTGTAACTTTCACTTTCTCTAAATGCCAAATATCCTGTACATATTCCTCAATTGTCCGGTCAGATGAGAACTTACCGGCACATGCTGTATTAAGCATTGCCATCTTAGCCCATCCTTTCTCGTCTCTATATGCTTCATCCACTTTCGTATGTGCTGCACAATAAGAGTCAAAGTCCTTCAATGTAAAGTAAACATCTTCTTTGATCAGAGAATCATAAATGTCGCGGAATAACTCCGGATCATCACTATATGTTCCGTTGATCAACTGTGTAAGTACACGGCGTACATTTGCATTCGTATTGAAAATATCCTGTGGATGATAATTCTTGTCACGCTCATATGCCATAACCTCATCTGCAGATAATCCAAAGATAAATGCGTTCTCAGCACCAACTTCTTCTACGATCTCTACGTTTGCACCATCCATTGTTCCAAGCGTTGGAGCACCATTTAACATGAATTTCATGTTACCGGTACCAGAAGCCTCACGGGATGCTGTTGAGATCTGTTCAGAAACATCTGCTGCTGCAAAGATCAACTCTGCATTGGATACGCGGTAGTTCTCAATAAATACAACCTTGATCTTACCATTGATCGACTCATCATTGTTAATCACATCTGCTACTGAATTGATCAACTTAATAGTGAGCTTTGCTCTCTTATATCCTGCTGCTGCCTTTGCGCCAAAGATAAATGTACGAGGTACGATATCCATCTCCGGATGCTCTTTGAGTTCACTATATAAATACATAACATGTAAGATGTTCAAAAGCTGTCTCTTATATTCATGTAATCTCTTAACCTGTACATCAAAGATTGAACGAGGATCTACATCTATACCGTTATGTTCCTTGATATATGCTGCTAATCGTACCTTATTCTGATACTTGATATTCATGAATTCCTGCTGACATTTTTCATCATCAACATATACTTTCAACTTAGATACATGCGAAAGATCTGTGATCCATTCATCCCCGATCTTAGATGTGATCCAGTCTGCTAACAATGGGTTACCATGTAATAAGAAACGTCTCTGTGTAATACCATTTGTCTTATTATTAAACTGTTCCGGACGCATCTCGTAGAAATCTTTGAGCTCACGTTTCTTAAGGATCTCTGTATGCAATGCTGCAACACCGTTTACAGAATAAGATCCTGCAATTGCAAGGTGCGCCATCTTAACCTGACCATCATAAAGGATTGCCATGCTCTTAACTTTCTCCGGATTGTTTGGATATTTCTCGCGGATCATATTAACATATCTACGATCGATCTCTTCAATGATCTGATATACACGAGGAAGCAGACGGGAGAATAACTCGATTGGCCATTTCTCCAAAGCTTCTGCCATAATTGTATGGTTTGTATATGCACATGTATGACATGTGATATCCCATGCATCATCCCATTCCAAACCTTCTTCATCTACTAAGATTCTCATAAGCTCTGCAACTGTAACAGTTGGATGTGTATCATTCAACTGGAATGTGATCTTCTTAGGAATATCATGCAGATCACTGTTGTTCTCTTTGAACTTATTGATTGCAGTCTGGATAGAAGCAGAGATGAAGAAATACTGCTGTTTTAATCTTAATTCCTTACCTGCATAGTGATTATCATTCGGATACAATACCTCAACGATTGTTCTTGCAAGATTCTGCTGCTCTACTGCTTTCTGGTATTCCCCTTTATCAAATGAATCTAAGTTGAAATCCTGAATTGCCTCTGCATCCCAGATTCTCAATGTATTAACAACATTGTTACCATATCCGATAACCGGAAGATCATATGGTACTGCACGAATTGATGAATATCCCTCCTGGATGAAACGATTCCGTCCATCTTTATATTCAACTTTAACATGGCCGCCAAACTTAACTTCACAGGCATACTCTGCACGACGAACCTCAAATGGGTTACCATCCTTTAACCAGTCATCCGGCTTCTCGATCTGATATCCATCCTGAATCTCCTGACGGAACATACCGTAACGGTAACGGATTCCACAACCATATGCAGGATATCCCAATGTAGCAAGTGAATCAAGGAAACATGCTGCCAAACGACCAAGTCCACCATTACCAAGTGCTGCATCCGGCTCCTGATCTTCAATTACATTCAGATCAAATCCTAATTCATCTAATGCTTCTTTTACTTCTTTGTAGCAAGTTAAGTTGATCAGGTTATTACCAAGTGCTCTACCCATCAGGAATTCCATTGATAAGTAATAAACAGTCTTTGGATTCTTCTTCTCATATTCCTTGTGTGTTGCAATCCACTGATCAATGATGGTATCTTTGATCGCATAGGATACTGCCTGAAATACCTGCTGTTTCGTTGCCTCGTCAATCGTCTTACGATAAAGAGTCTTGACATTATTAACAACTTCTTTCTTGAAAGCTTCTTTGTCAAAGTCTAACTTTCTAGCCATGTCTACGTTCTCCTCCTTGTAATCTAGACCACTCTTGTGTCCATTTTATTATTATATTCCTCAAACCCAAACTTTATTTTACCAAAGATGGGCATCTTTCACAAGTCTTATTTCTTTTTTGTCCGAATTCCCTTGGAATTAACATAGTATTTTCCAATCCGCTTACTCTTTTGCATCTTACCGTTTTTCTTGCTGAAGTACCGGTATTTTCCATTAATCTTCTGCCAGCCCTTTAACATCACACCGGTTTCTTCATCAAAATAGTAGTAATTTCCATTGATCTTTACAAAGCCATATAACATCTGATATGTCTCTGTATCAAAACCATATTTTTTCCCTTTGATCTTCATGATACCTGCCGCAACATAACCTTTGGCATCTGCATAGTAAGTATTGTCTTCTATCGTAAAATATCCTTTTTTCCGGAGTGTTCCATCTGCATTAAAGTAATATGTATGAATACCGTCCGTGTAAAATTCCCCTTTTACAATTGCACCATTGCCTTTGGCAAGATACCGTTTTCCATCTACCGTAAACCAGCCTGTCACCATCTCTCCGGTTGTCGGACTTAAATAAATGGCATTGTCCCCAATATTCTGAAATCCCCTGCACATCTTGCCGGTGAACTCATCAAAATAGTACCATACTCCATCCTGCTTTATAAATCCGCCTGCCTTCTTATTATCACGCAGCCGGTAATATGTACCATCCGAATCCTGTTCCATCGTTCCCTTTTCAAGCTTCTTACTCAGCTTAAAATAAGAAATGATCGACTTCGCATCTGTCTTACCGACTTTTTTCCGTTTCGCTTTGGTTCGGAAAAATTTATTACAATCAGAAAAACTTGTAATATATCCATGTTCAATGATCACACTCGGAATCTCCTGAACAACTCCGCGACGCACGATGGAATAGTAATCTGCCAGACGTCCGTTTGGATATCGGTTTCCTGCCTCGGACCGTCTCAACAATAATCCTCTGTTCGCTACACCGATTGCCTTCAGATTCTTAAGTGCAACCTTACCAAATGCCTGCGTCTGTTTGCGGATATCATCATGATATCCGGAACGATATGCAGTCAATACATTTGCTCCCGTACTACGTCCGGCATTGATATGCATACTCACCAGAAAATCAGCATCTAACTTCTTCGCATAATTATTTCTGGCACTTAAGCATTCCCCGACTCTTAGCTCGGCACAGCAGCTATTCGCATCCCTCGTCATATAAACAGTGATATCTGCATACTGATCCAATGCACTCTGGCATGCAGCGGAAATGTCCATGGTAACAACTTCCTCCCGAAGACCATTCCCCTTTGCTCCGGGATGCTTCTTACAATGTCCCGGATCAATGACCAGAACCGTCGACGTAAGCGGGGAAAGTCCGGTTGCTCTGACATCTTCATTCGGAACTCTCGTCTCTTCTGTCGTGCTATTCTCTGTCGAAGTGGTTGTCTCCGTTGTTACTGTAGAACCGGTCTCTTCTGTTGTGGAACCGTTTGCAGTAGTCTCTGCCTGTACCGGTAATGCCAGACATCCCACCATTGCCGCAACCAGCATCCATGAAGTAAATTTATTTATTGTTCTCAATGTATTCTCTCCTATCTTTTTCTATTTCAATACGCCTGTACATATTGTTTAACTTATCCCTAACCCTTTTATTATAACGATTTTTATAATGTGATTCAAGACTTCTTTTCTTTTTCCACAAAAAATGATATACTATATGTACATTTGTGACAAACCACAGCAACATATAACACACATACATTTAAAACGGGAGGATACATTATGGAATATTTATGGAAAGACAGAAAACGTACAATATTTGGTTTACCATTATCATTTACCAAGTATATGCTGACAGAAGACCGCTTGTTTATTGAGCAGGGATTCCTGAACAAGAAGGAAGACGAGGTAAGATTATATCGTATCATGGATCTGTCACTGAATCGTTCATTCTTTCAACGAATCTTTGGTGTCGGTACGATCCATTGCTGCTCCGCAGACAAATCAATGGGAGATTTCGATATCACAAGTGTGAAGCATCCGCGCGAAGTAAAGGAACAGCTCTCTGAATTGGTGGAAGCACAGCGGGATACCAAACGCGTCACTAACCGCGAATATATGAACGACAACGATCATGATGATTTTGATGATGATGACCAGCATTCATTCTAATTGATATTGTCTTTTACACAGATACATCTATATGAAACAAAAACAGGGTGCCGTCCTTACCTTATACAAGAATGGCATCCTGTTTATTTTACATTCATTCATTTTCGTGAAAGAAACGATAGATCTCCTCTGCCACCTGTGGTGTCACACCATCCACAGAAGACAATTCTTTCACCGTTGCATCTTTAATCTTACCAATTTCTTTGAAATGCTGCATCAATGCTTTTCGTCTTGCCGGGCCTACTCCCTTGATATCGTCCAAGATACTATGCACCTGCTCTTTTCCCCTCAATTGTTTATGGTATGTGATCGCAAACCGGTGTGCTTCATCCTGCAACCGGGTGATCATTCCAAACACCTCACTGTTACGCGGAAAGGATATCTCTTTGTTATTATAATACAACCCTCTTGTCCTGTGATTATCGTCCTTGACCATACCACATACCGGAATATTCAGATGCAATTCATCCAGCACTTTCAATGCTACATTAACCTGTCCCCTTCCACCATCCATCATCAGGATGTCCGGGTACACATCAAACCGTTCGTCCGTAAATCGTCTGGTCAGCACCTCTTCCATACTCTTGTAATCATCCGGTCCTGTCACGGTACGAAGCTTAAATTTGCGGTAAGCATTTTTTCTCGCCCGGCCTTTTTCAAATACCACCATGGATGCCACAGACTGGTATCCGCTTGTATTGGAAATATCAAATGCCTCCAACCGGTCCGCAGACGGAAGTCCTAACATCTGTGCCAGCTCATTTGCCGCGCCAACCGTTCTTGCTTCTTCCCGCTTGATCTTTTCCAGATCTCTTGACAATACAACGGAGGCATTTTCTCTTGCAAGATCGATCATCTTCGACTTCTCACCCTTTTGCGGTGTGATGATATGCACTCTGCCTCCCCGCCGTTGTCCCAGCCACTCTTCCAACAACTCTTGTTCCTCGACCGCGAACTCTGTCAGCATTTCATTCGGCACAAATGGTGTTCCTTCATAATATTGCTTGATAAATGCAGTAATGATCTGACTACCGGTATCCGCCTCCGAATGTTCTACATGAAAATGCTCCCGTCCAAGCAGTTTGCCATCCCGCACAAAAAACACCGATACCACCGTCTCTGATCCCTTTCTTGCCATAGCGATCACATCCCGGTCAATACCTCCTGTCTTCACAACACGCTGTGAACCCGTGACATGCTGTACACTCTCGATCAGATCCCGGTATTCTGCCGCCTCCTCAAATTCCAATTCGGCAGCCTTTTCTTTCATCTTCTGCTCTAATTCTGCTAATACCTTCTTGTAATCTCCATTTAAAAATCCTAATAACTTGTCAATGCGAAGCGCATATTCTTCCTTGGAAATATAGCCCTGACAAGGAGCCGCACATTGCTTCATCTGATGATACAGACATGGTCTTCCCAATCCGATCTCCTTTGGGAGGCTCTTATTACAGGTGCGAATTCCGTATAATTTCTGGATCAGTTCAATCGTATCCTTCACGGCTGCCGCACTTGTATATGGGCCAAAATACTTTGCGCCATCCCGTTTCATCTGACGTGCAAACAACACTCTCGGAAAATCCTCCTGCACCGTCACTTTCATAAACGGATAACTCTTGTCATCCTTAAGCATCGTGTTATACTTCGGCTTATGCTCCTTGATCAGATTATTCTCTAACACTAACGCTTCTAACTCCGAATCCGTCACAATGTACTCAAAATAATCGATCAGTGTGATCATTTTCTCAATCTTCGGGCTTCGGTTGTTCATGTGACGAAAATACGAGCTTACCCGTCGTTTGAGTCTGATCGCCTTTCCTACATATATGATCGCATCATTTTTGTCATGCATCAGATACACACCCGGCGAATCCGGTAATTTTTTCAATTCCTCTTTTAAATCAAATCCATCTTTCATACTCTATTCCTCATCCAGAAAATCCATATGTCTATTTACCGAATCTCACTTCCATATAAAGCGAAAATACGACCAATCCGGAATCCATTCCAAATCAGCCGTATTGTACCATATGTTTCTTTTTCTATACAAGTTCTTCCGAAGATATGTCTACTCTTCTTTGTGTTCACCCTCGGATAACTCCGTTGATTCCACAACACCTGCTTCTTCATCTGCTTCTGACTCTGCGTTACGCTCCGCTTCTTCATCTGCTTCCGGCTCTGTGTTACGCTCCGCTTCTACTGCCTGTTCCATGTTCTCTACCGCAGAATCCACTTCCTGTCCATCCTCAGTTGCCGCCTTCAGGTTCTCTCCCGTGATCTCTGCATAGATCTTCATAAACTCTTTACCCGTGATCGTCTCTTTCTCGATCAGGAACTTCGCAAGTGCATCCAATACAGATTCATTGGCTTTTAACAGATCATATGCTTTCTGATAAGATTCCTTAATGATCCGGCGTACTTCATCATCAATCTTCGTTGCCGTCTCTTCGGAACAGTTCATAACAGAACGTCCATCGAGATAACGGTTCTGAACAGACTCCAAGGCAACCATTCCAAACTCATCCGACATACCATACATTGTGATCATCCGTCTTGCCATATTCGTTGCCTGCTCAATATCATTGGATGCTCCGGTTGTAACAGATGGGAACTTGATTGCCTCTGCCGCACGACCGGCAAGAAATGTTACAATATCTGCTTCCATCTCCGCCTGTGTATTCAGATATTTCTCTTCCTCCGGCACCTGCATAACATATCCAAGTGACCCCATGGTTCTCGGAATGATCGTGATCTTCTGTACCGGCTCGGTATGTTTCTGTAACGCAATACATAACGCATGCCCCGTCTCATGGTACGCAACGATCTGTTTTTCCTGCTTGCTTAAGATCCGGTCTTTCTTTTCTTTTCCTGCAAATACAACCTCAACTGATTCAAATAAGTCCGATTGATTTACATATTCCCTGCCGGCTTTTACCGCTGCCAATGCCGCTTCATTTATAATATTTGCAAGATCTGCTCCGACTGCTCCGGATGTAGCCAGTGCCAGCTCCTTAAAGTCAACTGTCTCATCCATCTTTACGTTCTTTGCATGTACCTTAAGTGTCTCAATTCTTCCTTTGAGATCCGGTTTTTCCACAATAACACGTCTGTCAAAACGTCCCGGACGAAGTAACGCTTTATCCAATACTTCCGGTCGGTTTGTTGCCGCAAGAATAACAATACCTTTTGAAGTATCAAATCCGTCCATCTCGGAAAGCAACTGATTCAACGTCTGTTCTCTCTCAGAATCTCCTCCGCCATACTTACTGTCTCTGCTTCTACCGATTGCATCAATCTCATCAATAAATATAATACATGGTGCCATTGAATTTGCCTGCTTAAACAAATCTCTTACACGCGATGCACCTACACCGACATATAACTCTACAAAATCAGAACCGGACAACGAAAAGAATGGAACGTTTGCCTCACCGGCTACCGCCTTTGCAAGCAACGTTTTACCGGTTCCGGGAGGTCCTACCAGCAATGCTCCCTTTGGCAGTTTTGCACCAATCTCCAAATACTTCTTCGGATTATGAAGAAAATCTACCATCTCCTTCAACGACTCTTTCGATTCTTCCTGTCCTGCTACATCTGCAAACGTAACGCCTGTCTTTTTCTCAACATACATCTTCGCATTACTCTTACCAACACCCATCATGCCGCCACTTTTGGACATAGAGCGCATAAAGAGCCAGATGATCACATAGAACACACCGATCATCAATACCCAGGAAAGAATATTTCCGATCATTGCCGTGTTACTCTCATCTACCGCCGTATAATCCAGCTCTCCTTTTTGTTTTGCCTTTTCCAGACGGTCGACCAGTTTCAGATCAGAGATTCTTGTTGCATAATAAGTCTTTTTCATTGCTGTTTTAGACTTTTTATCTGTCTTTGGCACAATTTCCAAAGAAGAACTATAGATACGAACTTTTGCAACTTCACCCTTATCTAACATATCCAGAAACTGGCTATACGAGATCTCCACCTGCTGACTTGTCTGATATCTGCTATATGCATAGAAAAACAACAGTGTCATTCCGATGGATACTACCAGCATAAAAATAAAACTGCGATTCTGCGGCTTTTTCCCATTGTTATTCTGATTGTCATTGTTTTGTTTACCGTTTTCTTCCAATCGTTTTTCCTCCTATTGTAAACATACTAATATTAGTATTGGAATCTACTGCAATCGATATTCCATGTAGAATATTTTCTCTATAGAAAAGATTCTTCCTATACTGTAAAAAACATACAATCTATATTATATCGGTTCACATAAGAATTAGCAAATGATTTTTCATGTAGATTCTGTGAAAAAACCTGTTATTTAGAATTGACTATCGATTCCTTTTCATATATTATAAGTTATGAATTTGTGTTAATTCATTATTTTTATTATATAACTATCAAATACGGAGGAAAAATAAATGGCTGTCAAATATGTATTTGTCACCGGTGGTGTTGTTTCCGGACTCGGAAAAGGTATCACTGCCGCTTCTCTAGGACGACTCTTAAAAGCAAGAGGGTACAAAGTAACCTGTCAAAAGTTCGATCCTTATATCAATATTGATCCGGGAACCATGAACCCGATTCAGCATGGTGAAGTTTTTGTAACCGACGACGGAGCCGAAACCGACCTTGATCTCGGTCACTATGAACGTTTTATTGACGAAAGTCTGAATAAAAAATCAAACGTAACAACCGGTAAGGTATATTGGAGCATTTTGCAAAAAGAACGCCGTGGTGATTTCGGTGGTCACACCGTTCAGGTTATTCCGCACATCACAAATGAGATTCAGAGCCGTTTCTACCGGAATATGGATTCCAAAGAAACAGAATTTGCAATCATCGAGGTTGGCGGAACAGTAGGTGACATCGAAAGCCAGCCATTCTTAGAGGCTATCCGTCAGTTCCAGCATACCGTCGGGCATGATAACTGTATCATGATCCATGTAACATTAATCCCTTACCTGAAAGCATCCGGCGAAATGAAAACAAAACCAACTCAGGCAAGTGTTAAGAATTTGCAGGCACTTGGTATCCAGCCGGATATCCTTGTATGCCGTTCCGACTATCCGTTAGAAGATGGCATGAAAGATAAGATTGCTCTGTTCTGTAATGTTCCTAGTGAAAATGTCATCCAGAATTTGGATGTAGATGTATTATATGAAGTTCCTCTTGCTATGGAGAAGGAACACCTTGCAGATGTGGTCTGCAAATGTCTGAAGGTCGCCTGTCCAAAACCGGATCTGGACGATTGGATCGCTATGATCGACCGGTGGAAGAATCCGGTGAAGAATGTGAAGATTGCCTTAGTCGGCAAATATGTATCTCTTCATGATGCATATATTTCCGTCGTAGAAGCTTTAAAACACAGTTCATTTGCATGCAATTCCGACTTAGAAATCATGTGGATGGATTCTGAATTGTTAAATGATGGCAACGTAGCAGAACAATTGAAGGACGCCGACGGAATCATTGTTCCCGGCGGCTTCGGCGATCGCGGTATCGAAGGAATGATCAGTGCAATCAAATATGCCCGTGAAAACAACGTTCCATATTTAGGTCTTTGCCTTGGTATGCAGCTTACCATTGTGGAATTTGCAAGAAATGTCCTCGGTTATCATGATGCACATTCCAGCGAATTTAACCCAAGCAGTGTTCATCAGGTAATTCATATTATGCCCGATCAGGACGGTGTGACCGATCTTGGCGGAACACTTCGTCTCGGTGCATATCCATGTGTTCTAAAAGAAGGTTCCAAATCATATGAACTGTATGGCACAAAGGAGATTTCCGAACGTCACCGTCATCGTTATGAAGTAAACAATGACTACCGTGAAGCTTTGGTTGCAAACGGCATGGATCTTGTTGGTCAGTCTCCAGACGGACACATTGTTGAAATGATCGAAATTCCGAGTCACCCTTGGTTTATCGGAACACAGGCACATCCGGAATTCAAGTCACGTCCAAACAAACCGCATCCATTATTTAAGGGATTCATTGCAGCGGCTCTTGCTCATCAGCAAAACCACTAATCCCCTTGCACAGCGTAAGGGAGCCAAAGTGGCATACGGGCAACGAT
>HF987842.1:32268-46380 GCA_000431135.1 Clostridium sp. CAG:590 | reverse complement strand
CCCGCCACAGATTGCTTTTACATAACCGGTAGACTGATCGATCAGGACAAAAGAACTCTGAGGCTGTATTGTAGTTGAAAATGTCTCTGCCAGTTCTTTGTAACCTGTTTTTTCTATTATCGCTGTTTTAAATTCATCTGCAGCGGAACGGGCAGTATCTTCACTTGAATAGATCAGATTATATTTGGGATTCTCCGTTTTTTCTTTGTAGTAATTGATCAGATCATTGCTGGAATAATTGTGCAGGTCTCCATTTTTCGGATCGGATAGTGTTAAGGCATAGTTAAGTGCGACACTGGTCGTTGCAGGATAGTTATCCGGATTGTTGATCTCGGAGTCACATATCTTTTGTAAGGTTGCATCCTGATTGATGTAGATACTTAAACCACCTGAGTAGATCGCATTATAAGCCTGTGTATCGGTATATCCTAATTCATCAACCAATTGGGCTGTAAGTGTTTTGATGACGGTATCGATATAGTATGAGTTATAACTTTTGTTGGTGTTTTTATCCTTCTTATCTAAAGAAATCCGGGCATATACATCATCGGACATAGCATCATCATATTCTGCCTGTGTGATCATTTGTTGATCGAGCATCTTCTGTAAAACAGTGTTTTTACGGGTCTGATTATTTTCCGGATAGACTGCCGGATCGTATAAAGTCGGACTTTGTGTGATTGCTGCAATTACGGCACATTCAGATAAAGTAAGATCATTCAGATCTTCTTTGCCAAAGTAAGTCTCCGCAGCAGTCTGGATGCCGTTGGCACCCTGCCCGAGATAGATAGCGTTTAAGTAAAGCTCTAAGATGTCTTTTTTGTCAATCTGTTTTTCTAATTCAATGGCTAAGTATTGTTCCTGTATCTTACGTTTTAAAGAATCTAAAAATGTGGACTCATTAAGACCGACATTAAAGATCTGGTTCTTGATCAACTGCTGAGTTATGGTAGATGCACCTTCCGAAAAGTTCCGGTTCTTAATGCCGACAAAGAAAGCACGCAGAATACCTTTGGCATCAATACCGTTATGTTCCCAGAATCGCTCATCCTCAATGGCAACAAAAGCATTGACCATATTCTGAGGAATATCCTTATATTCCACATAGATACGGTTAGAGTTAGCGGTGGAAAGTGTTGTGACCTCCTTGTTGTTCTGGTCATAAATGGTTGTCTGGAAACCTTCTAGTTTGACACTCTCTTTGATATCTGCAATATCCGGGGCATTATCAATTATAGATTTGATCATGCCGATTCCGGCTCCTATTCCGGCTACAACCAGAAATAAAAACAGGAAGATAAAAGTCTTATAGATCAAATAGGAAATTTTATTTTTATTTTTTGTATGTTTTGATACAAGTTTTTTTTGCTTTTTCTTTGTAGTTTTCTTAGAATAATTCATACCTGCCTCCGAAAATGTTATTACATTGATTATATCAAACATGGACACAAAAAGCTATCTTTATTCAAAGATGTATAGAATTTGCAACAAAAATCTGATATGATAAAAGGTAGTGCAATTGCAGGTGAAAATGAGGATATTAATAAATGAACGAATATAAAACAATAATAGAAGCAGGTATGGGCGAGATCGTAGAAAAGAAGTCACATTTCATCGGATATGTAAGACATACGGAATCGGAAGAGGAAGCACTTGCCTTTATCAATGAGATACGGAAGAAACATTATGATGCAAGACACAATTGTTTTGCATATTGCGTGGATGGAGAACAGCAGACACAACGTTTTTCGGATGATGGCGAGCCGGGTGGAACGGCAGGAAAACCAATACTGGAAGTAATAAAAGGAAACGAATTATGTGATGTCTGTATTGTTGTTACGCGGTATTTTGGAGGCACACTGCTTGGAACCGGAGGACTTGTCCGGGCATATACTGATGCAGCCAAAGCCTGTATTGAGAATACGCAGGTGCTTGCCAAAAGAAGAATGATTCCAATGAAGCTTCATACCAGTTATACGGATTTTGGAAAGATACAATATCTGTTAGCAAGTGAGGAGATTCCGATCATAGATAGCGAGTATGGAGAAGATGTGTGTGTACACGTTGAGATATTTGTGGATGATGCGGACGAAGTGAAGAAGAAGTTGATCGAAGTGACGGCAGCACGGATTATAATAGATGAAGAAGATGCAGTATTTTCTTTTCATTAGGAGGGTGAAAATGTGAAAGGCAGATATGTTTTTTTGCTGATGATGAGCATATTATCGCTGACCGGGTGCAGTGATCAGAAAGTATATGACGCTGATTTGGAGGAGGATAATGTCCGGATCATGTTAGATACGACTGAACGGGACAACAAGAAAGAGAAGACGGATTTCTCAAGAGGAGACTTGTATACCATGTTTGAGGAAGTGAATAACGAAAATGTGGTCGACTTCGAATATGGTGATTATAACAAGGATGGAACACATGAAGCATTTGTCTTAACAAATGATAATGGATACAAATTATGGTATATGCATGATCAGGGTTGTGAACTGGTTATAGAGAAGTTTACAGAGGATGAAAAGATATCGGTGGATAAGGTGGACTATTCAACCAAATCGTATCTGTTTCTTCATCGTGTGGAGAATGGAAAAAAGAATACGCTTGTGTATACCATTGATAATGCAGACGGGGTATTGGAACCGAATGTTTCGGGAAAAGGATATTTGTCTGAGGAAGGTAAGAATAATCTGGTACTCCGGGTGTATAGCGGTGAGGAAGACGCCGATGGATACTGTGACTATTATCTATATTATAATCCGGACGAGGGATTTAAAGAATATGGCGGGATTCCGATTGCGGAGGAACAGTTTTTGGAATTTGATGGGGCGGCGGAGATCTTAGCGGATCTGCACAAAGAATATGAAGGATATGACTTAGACATTTCCTATCTATACCGATCCAATCGTTATATCCATCTGAATATTACTTATTATGATGGAAGCAAATTGCAATACAAACATACTACATTGCAGTATGACGACACAAAAGTTACATTGACAGGATCATTGACGGAGGAAGGAAGAGAAGAGACTGCACATATACTTGGCAGTGCAACATTTCCGACAGCATTTAAGCACCCGGATGCGATCAGAAAGGAATAACAAAATATGATAGCAAAATTCAGCGTAAAGAAGGCATATACGGTAATCGTAGGAATTATATTGGTATTGATACTGGGAATTGTAGCATATACCAAAATGACGGTGGATCTGCTTCCGGATATGGAATTGCCATATGCGGTTGTCGTTACGTCTTATCCGGGTGCAAGTCCGGAAGCGGTTGAGACATCCGTAACAAAACCGGTCGAACAGGCGATTGCAACGATTGATAATATTAAGAATATACAATCGATATCTTCCGAGAATTATTCCATGGTGATCCTTGAATTTAACTCAGATACAAATATGGATACGGCAACCATTGATATGCGGGAAAAATTAGATCAGGTCAGTGGATATTTTGATGATTCCGTCAGTAGTCCGATGATCATGAAACTGAACCCGAACATGATGCCGGTTATGGTAGCAGCGGTAGATTTAGAAGGGGCAGATACCATTGAATTAAGTGATTATGTAGAAAATACGGTTTCTCCGGCAATCGAAGGGCTGGAAGGAGTCGCTTCCGTAGCAACAATGGGTACGGTTGAGGAATCGGTTCAGGTGATCATACGGAAAGATAAAGTTGCAGCCGCCAATAAGAAGGTTAAGAAAGCATTAGATGACAAATTTGCGGATGCACAGCAGGCATTAGATGATGGGAAAAATGAGATCAGCAGCGGGAAAAACCAGCTTGCACAGGGACAGAAAACGGCAAGTGAGCAGTTTGCCAAAGCCCAGGTGAAGATGGATGATGCCAGATACGAACTCCTCACATCAGAAAAGGATATTCAGGCTGCCAGGAAACAGTTAGATGAACAGGAAAAGACGCTAAAAGAACAACAGAAACAGGTGGCGCAGGGAATTACATCATTACAAGAGCTTCTAAAATCATATCAGACACTAGCTTCCCAAAAGACACAGCTAGAGACGGCAATAGAGGCAGATCCTTCGGATGCGGCAGGTAAAGCACAGCTTGAGGCTGTTAATGCTGCAATTGCGCAGATGGAAACACAGCTTGCAGGTCAAAAGGATCAAAATGGCAATGCCCTTACATTTTCATCGCTTTCTACATATATAACCTATCTGCAGTCAAGTGCAACGCAGATCCAAGACGGGTTAAGTGAAATTGCAAAAGGAAAGAAGAAATTAGACAAGGCACAATCGCAGATCACAAAGGGTAAAAGCAAAGTGAATGAAGGTTATTCACAGTTAAAGACCAAAGAAAATGAGACAAACAGTGAGATGACCAAGGCACAGGTTCAGTTAGAGCAGGGAGAGCAGAAAATTGCCGAACAGGAGGAGAATCTGGACAGTGCAAAGGATTCTGCATATGACGGAGCCGATTTAGACAGTATTATATCTGTTTCTATGATCGAAGGAATGCTGACGGCTGAGAACTTTGATTATCCTGCCGGATATGTGACAGAGGATGACGTGGATTATCTGGTACGTGTGGGAGAAAAGTTTGATGATGTGGAGAGCCTTTCTGATTTTGTGTTACTGGATATGGGAATGGACGGATTAGATCCGATCAAATTATCGGATGTTGCAGATGTGATCGAAGTGAATAACAGTGATAAGATCTATACAAGAGTAAATGAGAATCCGGGTGTGATCTTATCCATTGCAAAACAGAATGAATATTCTACAAAGACGGTGTCTGACCGTATATCCGACAAATTTGAACAGTTGAGCAAAACGGACAGCAAAGTAACATTTACAACATTGATGGATCAGGGAATGTACATTGACCTGGTTGTTAATTCAGTATTAAGCAATCTTGTTTATGGTGCAATATTAGCTGTGATCATTTTGCTTTTCTTCCTAAAGGATATCAGACCAACAGGCATTATTGCGGTGTCCATTCCGGTTTCGGTTGTGTTTGCAATCGTATTAATGTATTTCAGTGGAATTACACTAAATGTCATTTCTTTATCCGGTCTGGCATTGGGTGTTGGTATGTTAGTGGATAATTCAATCGTTGTGATCGAAAATATCTACCGCCTGAGAGGAGCAGGATATTCCGTAAAAGATGCGGCAATTGATGGAGCAAGACAGATGACAGGTGCAATTGCAGCATCTACATTGACTACTATCTGTGTATTTCTGCCAATTGTGTTTACAACCGGAATTACCAGACAGTTATTTACGGATATGGGACTTACGATCGCGTATTCCCTGCTTGCAAGTTTGATCGTTGCGGTAACTTTTGTTCCAATGGTTGCTTCTAAGACATTTGATCATGTATCAGAAAAGAAGAACAAAACCGTGGAAAAGATCAGTGACTGGTATGCAGCACATCTTCCTATGATTCTCGACCATAAAGGAATTGTATTGTCGTTGGTTGTCGTTTTGCTGGTTGCATCTTCTGCACTTGCGTTAAGCCGGGGATTTTCTTTCTTCCCATCCATGGATTCTACACAGATGTCTATGACATTGACGATGCCGGAGGATACAAAGACATTACAGGAGACAGCGGAATTATCCGACAAAGTGATGGATTCCGTGTTAGAGATCAAAGATATCAAAACCATTGGAGCAATGGTGGGAGGAAGTTCCATGTCGATGGTAGGATTGGGATCGGATGATTCTTTTGATACGGTCAGCTACTACATTGAATGTAAAGAAGATAAAGAACACACCAATGACGAGATTGCGGATATGATTATGGAAAAAACAAAAGACTTTGACTGTGAGATTACGGTTTCCGCATCTACGATGGATATGAGCAGTATGATGACGGAAGGCGTTGTGGTTCAGGTAAAGGGAAAAGATTTAGATGAATTGCAGACGTTAGCGCAGACAATCGGAGAGAAGCTTGGCAAAGTAAAGGGACTTACAGAGATTGACAATGGACTTACGGATGCCACACCGGAATATCGGCTGGTAGTAGATAAGGACGCTGCTGCAGCTTACGGACTTACCGTAGCACAGGTGTATCAGGCGGTTCAGACCAAACTAAAGGAGAGTACATCTTCTGCTACACTAAGCACAGCGGCAAAGGATTATCCGGTATATGTAAAAGATGAAGAACAGGAAACATACACATTAGAGGATGTGAATAATATTGAGATCGAGGGCAAAAAGGGGGAAGAGACCAAAACGGTTAAGGTGAAGGAGATTGCAGATGTGGAGGATGCACAGTCCCTTTCATCGATCAACCGGTTAAATCAGACACGGTATATCTCTGTTTCTGCAAAAGTGAAAGATGGATATACGACCACATCGGTTTCCAACAAAGTGAAAAAGACACTTGATCAGATTGATCTTCCGGAAGGATATTCAATTGAATATAACGGAGAAAATGAGACGGTTATGGAATCCATGAAGCAGGTAATTTTGATGCTGGTATTAGCACTTGCATTTATGTATCTGATCATGGTAGCCCAGTTCCAGTCATTAAAAGGTCCGTTTATTATCATGTTTACAATACCGCTTGCGTTTACCGGTGGATTTGCTGCATTATTCTTCGCAGGAAAGGATGTCAGCATTATTGCAATGATCGGTATGGTTATGCTCTGTGGAGTAATTGTGAATAATGGTATTGTATTTGTAGACAGTGTTAATCAGCTCCGGGAAGAGGGATTAGAGATCAGGGATGCGATTGTCCTGACCGGTAAGAATCGACTCCGGCCGATCGTAATGACGGCACTTACTACGATTCTTGGCTTGTCAACGATGGCTATGGGAATTGGTATGGGTGCCGATATGGCACAGCCAATGGCGTTAGTCGTGATCGGAGGTCTTATCTATGGAACAATTCTTACCTTAGCGGTTGTTCCGTGTATTTACGAAAGTTTTTACGGAAAAAGAAATAAAATACACAACAAAAAGAAACCGAAGGTTGAATAGTATACGATAAAAAAGAAAGACTGGAATAACCTGTTAAATTGTGTTAGAATGTCTGTGTTTGCAATCACGATTGCAGATAATGTACCAAAACAGGAATGGGAGAGTCTGTTACTTATAGATAGAAACGAAGGAAAAAGAGGTGTCACAATGAGAATAGGATTGGATGTAGGTTCTACTACATTGAAGTGTGTTGTGCTGGATGACAAAGATCAGATTGTGTATAAGGATTATCAGAGACATTTTTCTCAGATCACAAGTAAGACAGTCGGAATGCTGAATGATATTAAGCAGCAGTTTCCGGATGAGAAGAATATGAGTCTTACAATATCCGGATCTGCCGGAATGGGAATTGCGGATACGTTAGGTATTCCTTTTGAACAGGAAGTATATGCAACCAGAGTTGCCGTGAACAAAGTGATTCCGGGCACGGACGTTGTAATTGAGCTAGGTGGAGAAGATGCGAAGATTTTATTCCTGACGGATGGATTGGAAGTCCGGATGAATGGATCCTGTGCAGGTGGTACAGGTGCATTTATTGACCAGATGGCAACCCTTTTGAACATGGAAGCAGGGCAGATGAATGAAGCGGCAAAACATTACGAGAAGATCTATACAATTGCCAGCCGCTGTGGTGTGTTTGCCAAATCCGACGTTCAGCCGTTATTGAATCAGGGCGCGCAGAAGAATGATATATCAGCCAGTATTTTCTATGCAGTAGTGAATCAGACGATCGCAGGTCTTGCACAAGGACGTGAGATCACAGGAAAGGTTGTATATTTAGGTGGTCCTTTGACATTTTTATCCGAACTTCGTAAGGCATTTGATGCTACATTGAAGTTAGAGGGTATTGCACCGGATAATTCTCTTTACTTTGTTGCAATGGGAGCAGCACTTAAGAAAGATACCAAAGTGTTTGATATTGATGAATTGATCGGGAAGATTGATGGGTATACAGCAACCGGCGGATATGCAAGCTGTCAGCCGCTATTTGTGTCACAGGAAGAGTATGACAAATTCATTGCCAGACACAAGAAGAATTCAGATCATATTAAGAATGTAGATACGCTGGTTGGACCTGCTTATCTTGGAATTGATGCCGGATCCACGACGGTAAAGGCAGTTGTAACAGACGGGAATGCAAACATTCTATGTTCGGAATATCTGCCAAATGGTGGTAACCCGGTTCCAATCATCAAAGAGTTTCTGGATAAATTATACCAGAAGTATCCGGATATTCACATTGAAGCCTCTGCGGTTACCGGATATGGCGAAGAGATGATCATGAATGCGTTTGGCGTGGATTTTGGTATTGTTGAGACTGTTGCACATTTTACGGCAGCAAAGAAATTCCAGCCGGATGTTGACTTTATTATTGATATTGGTGGTCAGGATATCAAATGTTTCCAGATAAGAAATAATGCGATTGATAACATTTTCCTGAACGAGGCTTGTTCATCCGGATGTGGTTCATTCTTACAGACATTTGCCGGAGCACTCGGTTATAAGATTGATGAATTTGCCAGATTAGGATTGTTTGCGGATAAACCGGTTGATCTGGGATCACGTTGTACCGTGTTTATGAATTCTTCCGTAAAACAGGCACAAAAAGACGGTGCTTCTATTGAGAATATATCAGCAGGCTTATCAATATCCGTTGTTAAGAATGCATTGTATAAGGTGATCCGTGCGGCATCTGCCAAACAGCTCGGTGAGCATATCGTTGTACAGGGAGGTACATTCTTAAATAATGCCGTGCTTCGTGCATTCGAGCAGGAGATTGGTCATGATGTTGTCAGACCGGAGATGGCAGGAATTATGGGTGCTTATGGTGCTGCGTTATATGCACAGCTAAACAGTACCGGTAAGAGTACGATCTTAGATGCAGAGGGATTGGCAGGATTCAAGCATGAGATCAGTATGACGACTTGTAACGGTTGTAACAATCATTGTAAACTTACAATCAATACCTTTGATAATGGAAGAAGATTTATCAGTGGTAACCGCTGTGATAAGCCGACGGCAAAGAAAGCAAAGGGACCGCAGTATGATCTGTATGCATACAAATTACAGTTGTTAGAGGAATACCGACATTCGGATATTCCGGCGGATCAGGCAAGAGGTACTATTGGTATACCAATGGGACTGAATATGTATGAGTTATTGCCATTCTGGTATACGTTATTTACCAAATTGGGATTTAATGTTGTAACGTCACCGAATTCATCCAGAAGTTTGTATTTAAGCGGTCAGCATACGATTCCGTCAGATACGGTATGTTTCCCTGCCAAATTGATGCATGGACATATCGAAGCGTTGTTGAAGGAGAATGTAGATGCAATCTTTTATCCTTGTTTAAGTTATAATTTTGATGAAGGATTGGGAGATAATCATTATAATTGTCCGGTAGTTGCATATTATCCGGAAGTATTAGAAGCAAATGTAAAAGCATTACGGGATGTTAAGTTCATTTATGAATATTTAGGAATCCATAGAAGAAAAGATTTTACCAAAAAGTTCCATGCAGTATTGGAGAAATATTTTGGCAAAATGAAATTCTCGGATGTTGCGATGGCATGTAATTATGCATACGAAGAACATGAAAAGCATATGCGTTTAGTGCGCATGGAAGGAAGAAAGTATCTCCGGATCGCAAGCAGAGAGAATAAGCCTGTGATCGTGTTAGCCGGGCGTCCATATCATTTGGATCCAGAGATCAATCATGGTATTGACAAACTGATCTGTGATCTTGGTGCAGTTGTTGTTACTGAAGATTCTGTATCGGACATGGCACCACATGTGCAGACGAAAGTATTGAATCAGTGGATGTATCATTCAAGAATGTATGCCGCAGCGGAGTATGTTGCAGATGAACAGGATCCAAACCTGAATTTAGTACAACTTGTATCGTTTGGTTGTGGCGTTGATGCAATTACAACAGATGAGGTAAGACGTATCTTAGAGGAGAAAGACAAGATCTATACACAGATCAAGATTGATGAAATCACGAATCTCGGAGCAGTAAAGATCCGATTGAGAAGTTTGTTTGCTGCAACCGGTCAGAAAGGAGCAAGGTAACATGAGCGAGATAATGAATGAAAATCAGGACAATGATATGATTCAGGTGCATGTTGCATCTGGTGAACGTGTGGAATTTACCAAAGAAATGCGCAAAGAATACACGATTCTGATTCCGGATATGCTTCCTGTACATTTCAAATTGCTGAGAAATATCTTTACTTTACATGGATACCGGGTTGGACTTTTAAAGAATACCGGGCGAAAGGTAGTGGATACAGGCTTAAAATATGTACATAATGATACCTGTTATCCGGCATTGCTGGTAATTGGTCAGATGATCAGCGCGTTACAGAGTGGAAAATATGACGTCAATAAGATTGCATTGATGATTACACAGACAGGTGGCGGTTGTCGTGCATCCAATTATATTCACCTTTTGCGTAAGGCATTGGTAAAGGCCGGACTTGGACATATACCGGTAATTTCTCTGAATTTATCCGGCTTAGAGAGCAATAGTGGTTTCCATCTGACATTGGAAATGCTCTATCAGGCATTGATCGGTCTGACGTATGGTGATCTGTTTATGTTACTGAAGAATCAGGTGCGTTCGTATGAAGTGAATAAAGGCGATGCAGATGCTTTGATCGATAAATGGGTAAAAGAATTATCCAATCAGTTCCGCCGGAGAAAAGGTTATACACCAAAGGGTATGGAACGGAATATGAAAACGATCGTGGAAGATTTTACAAAGATTCCGGTCAAAAATGTTTCTAAGACAAAGGTTGGCGTAGTCGGAGAGATCTATGTTAAATATTCATCAATGGCAAACAATGATTTAGAGAATTTCTTAGTGAATCAGGACTGTGAAGTAATGGTTCCGGGTGTCATGGGATTTATGATGTTTAAGATTGATAACAGGATTGAGGATATCAATTTATATGGTGGTAATCCGGCAAAGAAGAAAGTTTGTCAATTGTTAATGAAATATTGTGAGATGTTAGAGAAGATGTTGTATAATGCAGTATCTGAAAACAGTGAGTTTCTTCCACCATCCAAATATGCACATATCAAGCAGTTGATCACTGGTGTTGTCGGACTTGGCAACAAGATGGGTGAAGGGTGGCTTCTTACAGCGGAGATGTTAGAATTGGCAGAGAGCGGATATGGAAATATCATCTGTGCACAGCCATTTGGGTGTCTGCCAAATCATATTGTAGGAAAGGGTATGATCCGTAAGGTTAAGGAGATCTATCCAAAAGCAAATATCGTGCCAATCGATTATGATCCCGGTGCCACAAAGGTTAATCAGGAGAATCGGATTAAATTGATGCTGGCGGTTGCAAGAGAAGAGGGAGACATACAATAATTATTATTGCAATGTAACAAGCTATATGAAAAAACGGAAGAATTATTGGTAAATATGACGAAAATTCTTCCGCTTTTTTGTATAATAGGTTAGAAAGAGTTGGTGGATTCTTTTAGAATGGCATGATATAATGAACACATAAGAAAAATAAGCGACTGCAGATCAGGCATTTGTTTTTCTTGTGCCATTATTTCAGAATTAAGAGGGACTATATATGGATAATACGATAAGATTAACTAGGAAAAATGAAAACTTTTTAAAAATGGTTATTGCAATTACAGTGGTTCGGATGATCCTTTCTGTATTAGAGAAGAAAGCAACTGCAAGTGGAGCTTTTTTGATTGTTCAGGTTATTTTGTGCCTTGGATTGATCGGTGGCTGTGTATTTATGTATCATAAGATGGCAGACAGCCCGTTAATCCGTTTTATTGCAGGTGGAGGTTATATATTAGCAGCTGCTATTTCGGTATTTAATCATGGAAACATATATAATATGCTTCCGTTTTGTGCCATCATCGTTGTCAGTATGTTGTATTTGGATACCACATACAGCCTGATTTGTGCAAGTGCAGTAGATGTGATTATGCTGGTCAAAGCAATTATTATGTTTGCTTCGGGACAGGGTGCGCAGGGAGCATCCTGGATTGTTGCCATTGTATTGTTTGTTATTATGACATTGTGTTTATATCAGACAGCGGAGAATGTTGTCAGAGAGCAGGAGACGGATCAACAGGAGATCAAGTATCATTTGATGTATCAGGAAGAAGTGACACAGAATATGGTGAATGTTGTGGAAAAGGGCAATCAGCATATTGAACTGCTCCAGTCGAAGTTAGACAGTTTTCATGATGCAACAGATGAGGTCGCAAAGAGTGTGGATGCCATATCTTCCGGCGTTACAGAGACTGTTAAGAATATGGAAAGCCAGACGAACATGACAGCGCAGATCCGTAATATCATTGATAATCTGATCAGCGTGAAGGATCATACATTGGAATCTACGAATGAGGCAGTCGATGCAACTGAGCAGGGTGGTAAACTGGTAGAACAGTTAAAAGAGAAATCTGACGCGATCGCCGTTGCAAACCAGCAGGTGACAGAGGTTGCACAGGAATTACAGGACAAGATCAGTTCAGCGGAAGAGATTACACAGATTATTTATCAGGTATCTTCCCAGACGAATCTGTTGGCATTGAACGCATCTATTGAGGCAGCAAGAGCAGGAGAAGCAGGAAGAGGATTCTCTGTAGTTGCAGATGAGATCCGGAAACTTGCAGATAATACGAAACAGTCTATTGATAAGATCACAGATCTGTTACAGGGAGTGACTAAGTTGGCAGATCAGACTTCGGAACTTGTTATGAATTCTGTTCGGGCTTCAGAGGCGCAGGCGGAGGATATTAACCATGTTACCGGTGCATTTGAGAGTATTGCTGGTGTGGTTGATGTGTTACATAATAACATGACAAGCTTAGACGAATTAAGTAGTAATCTGCAGGAGAGTAATACGGTCATTATTGACAGTCTTGCAAATCAGCAGGCGGCGAGTGAAGAGATCGCGGCAAATGCACAATCGTCCGCAGAATTAAGTGAAAGTAATCTTGAAGACCTGGGTGATGTAATTGGGGAGTTGAATGAGATTGCGGAGATTATTGGCAGCTTGAGTCAGGTTGAAGGAATGGGAGATAATTCACAAGCGGCAATGCCGGACGCAGGCAGCTTTGTACCACCGAGTCCTGAGAGCTTAGCAGCAGAGGCAGGCGGATTCATACCCCCAAGCCCTGAGAGTTTAGCTGCAGAGACAGGCGGATTCGTGCCACCAAGTCCTGAGAGTTTAGCAGCAGAGGCAGGCGGATTCGTACCCCCAAGTCCGGAAAGCTTGGCAGCAGAAGCAGAATGTACAACGGATGTAGAAGAGTCCGATCAATCGGAAGATTATGAGGAACCGATAGAAGAATCACCGCAGGATGTGGGTGAAGGAGACGAGCAGGAGGATGCGTCGGAAGAATATGATGACGATTGGGGAGAGAAGATCTGATCGTGAATTAGATGGATAACAATAAGAGCTGTTACATAGTGAAACATTTTCCATATGTAATAGCTTTTATTTTTTGACATAGGTTAGTAAGAAGGAGACTAGGATATGCGAATATGGGGACAACTCATGAAAGATAATCATTTGATAAAAGATATGGTTGCCGAGGTGACAGATTATAATATGACAAGAACACAGAAAGTTTATCAGGCATTAGAAGAGATTTGTTATGCGTTTGATCTGGCAAAACCAATCTGGCTTCCACTGAATCAGCAGGATTTTATCCGGTATTCCAGAACACGGTTCACACAGGATAGTTTTGTGGAGGGAATAGAATTTGATTATTTAGATTTTCGTGTGATCGAAGAGGATTATTAAGTATGAAGAAGTATCACAATTTTACAACAGGTTTGTCACAATTTAGTCACAAAACACTGCTAGTATAACAACCATAGGATAACAAATGAGGTTATCGAATAGACAGAATGAATTTGAGAAAGGCAGGTTTTGACAATGGAAAACGAGAACAATAATATGAATCAGAACAATTCAGATTCAACTTATCATTATGGAAGAAATGAAAGTCCATTTGGTAAAGAGAATATATCAGGCGAGGTTGACATGAATGATTCGTCAACAAAGGAACAGACAACAGAAGCTCCGAAGAGTGAGTATCAGACAAACGGAACGAATCCATACAGTCAGGGTAATGTATATGGACAGGGAATCTACAC